>NZ_JAALEA010000118.1 GCF_014145145.1 Dietzia cercidiphylli | reverse complement strand
GTCGGCCATCCCGCGCAGCACGGCGCCACCGATCACGGGGCTCACCCCCACGACCGGCGCGGAGGTGGAACGCAGCGCGGCGCGGATCCCGGGGACGGCGAGGATCGCGCCGACGGAGACCACGGGGTTGGACGGGGCGACGACGACGAGGTCGGCCGCCTCGATGGCCTCGAGCGTCTCCGGGGTGGGCCGGGCCGCGTCGGCGCCGATCTGTACGAATCCGGAGGCGGGCAACGCGGCCCGGTGCCGGACCCACCATTCCTGGAAGTGGATCGCCCGCTCACCGTCCCCCTGAGCACCATCGGGGCCGCCGGGGACCACGACGTGCGTCTCGCAGCGGTCGTCGGTCACCGGCAACAGCCGGACGCCGGGGGACCAGCGGGTGGACAGGGCCTCGGTGACGTCGGTCAACCGGTAACCGGCGCCCAACATCTGGGTGCGGACCAGGTGGGTGGCCAGGTCCTTGTCCCCGAGTCCGAACCAGTCGGGCTGCACGCCGTAGGCGGCGAGTTCGTCGCGGCAGTTCCACGTCTCGTCCGCGTGGCCCCATCCGCGGTCGGGGTCGATGCCCCCGCCGAGGGTGTACATGCAGGTGTCGAGGTCCGGACAGATCCGGACGCCGTGCATCCACGCGTCGTCCCCGACGTTGACCACCGCGTCGAGGCCGTGGACGGGCTCGCCTCCGGGGGGCGGGGTGCCCGCGGCCCCGGACGCGGGGTCCAGCCCGAGAAGGCGGCGCGCGCCGAGCAGGAAACGGGCGCCACCGACGCCACCGGCCACTACACAGATCCTCACGTCGACCAAGAGTAGTGACGGGGTGGCGGTGCGGCCCGGGTGGCCGGGTGTTCGGACCCCGGCCCGACGCGCGATGGTGTCCCACGCCACACAATCCGCGGCGTGTCACTCGCGGGGCCCACGCACGAAAATGCTAGGTATCCCCGATTTCGCTTGACCTGGGCGACTCGCATGTGTGTAATCACAGGTGTGTCATTCGTATCGGAGCGGCACGCCGGGCCGGGCAGACGCACGAGCGACGAGCAACGTAACACGAGGGGATGACCGTGGATCGACAGTCACGCACCGCAGCGGGACCCGAGCTGACCCTGGTCGACTTCGGCACCGGTGCGCTCTTCGTGGAGGACGAGGAGGAGAGCTGGCAGGACCGGGCCCTCTGTTCCCAGACCGATCCCGAGGCGTTCTTCCCGGAGAAGGGTGGCTCGACCCGCGAGGCCAAGAAGATCTGCACGGGATGCGAGGTCAAGGCCGAGTGCCTCGAGTACGCGCTGGCCAACGACGAGCGCTTCGGCATCTGGGGTGGACTGTCGGAGCGCGAGCGTCGACGGATCAAGCGAGAAGCCGTGATGTGAGCCCGTCCGGGGCCCGTGGGACCGGGGCTCTCCACGGCACCTGCCTCACCACTGACTGACCACCCCACGGGGTGGTCAGTCGTCGTTGGGGCCGGCCTCGACCTCGTCGGGTGAGATCTCCAGGTGTTGCGACACGAGTTCCACCAGGACCGAGTAGACCAGGTCGCGCAGGTCGTCCCCGCCGGGTGCCCGGCGGGTGAGCGGCCTGCGGAACAGGACCAACCGGGCCCGTGTGGGCTGGCCGGCCCGGTCGACGCCGGCGGGGACCAGCCGGGCGAGCGGCACCAGGCCGTCC
>NZ_JAALEA010000117.1 GCF_014145145.1 Dietzia cercidiphylli | reverse complement strand
ATCGGGTACGGCTGCGGCATGAAGGGCTGCGGCATGAAGGGCTGGGGAGGGTACTGCTGGGGCATGACGTGCTGCGGCATGAGGTGCTGCGGCAGGTACGGCCGGTACGGGCCGGGAACGAAGGGGTCGTTGTCGAACGCGGGTGGCGCTCCCAGATGCCGGGGGGCGAAGTCCTGGTCAGGGCGGTACGGCGCGGCGGGTGAGTTGCCGTAGGGCAGACCGCCCTCGTGCGCCAGGGGTTCGGCGGGCCCGGCGGCCGGGCGGGTCGGGAACTGCTCCGTCGGGAACCGTTCCGTCGGGAACTGCTCAGGGGGGAACCTCTGGATGGGGGCGAACTGGTCCGTGGGCGCCGGAAGGCGGTCCCGACCGGCGTCCGAGGACTCGTCGGGCCGGTAGGGGAACTGCTCGTTCATGGCGTCTCATTTCACGGTGCGGGAGAGGCGACTCGACTGACGTCGGGGTCACCCTAGCCGCGGCCGCGCGCCGCTCACCCGGGGCGGAACGGAAATCCGGGAGAAGATCGGGGGACCCCTGCAGCGCGCCCGGCCGGGTCGTCAGGGTCTACCCCTACGAGCCACCGCTCTCCCGGCGTCTGTGGACGAGTAACCAGACGAGCAGCACCGCGAGGAGGCTCACCAGTGCCACACCGGCCCCCAGGGGGCGGACCGTGGCGGAGGTGGCACCGGTCCACGCGTCCGGGGTGGGTCCGTCGTCAGGCGAGGGAAGGGTGAGGTCCTGCGCTCGCGTCTGCTTCTCGGCGCCGCTCGCCAGAGCGACGGTCGCGTTCCACTCGCCGGCGGGGACCGGCAGGTCCGCCGACAGCGGGAATCGGACCTCGGCCGTCTCGCCGGGAGCGATCGTGACGGGCTCCGCTGCGATCGGTGGGGTCGCCAACCCGCCGGGCCCGCCGGTGAGGTCGAGGGTGCCGGCCACGTCGATCGCCCGTCGTCCCGTGTTGGACACGGTCGCGAGGAAGGCGGCCACCCCGAGCGCGGTCCAGACCGGCCGGAGATCGACGATCTCGAAACCCGACCCGGGGTCGTCGCCCGCGCCGGTGGAGAGGTAGACGCGGACCCCGACGCGGGAGATCCGGTCGAGGCCGGCCTCGTGCGAGCCCGAACCGCCCCCGGAGGACCCGACCGACCCGAGCGATCCGGCCTCCGACCCCACCGACCCCGCTGAGCCCACCGACCCAGTACCCGATCCGGTCGCGCTCCCGCCCGGGGCCGCGGAGGTGTGGGACGCCCAGATCACCGCGTACTGCTCGGCATCCGGGGCCTCGGCGGGCACGGAGATCGTCGCGACCACCTCGGCCGACGCCCCGGGCTGCAGGTACAGAACCGGCCGGTCGACGCGGATCCACCGGGACAGGGCGCTCGATTGACCGGGCGCTGAGGGGAGGAAGCTCCCGTCCTGCAACGCGGCCGGCCCGGGATCTATTGCGTCAAATCCGGCGGCGTGTCGCGGGTGTGAACCGGATGGCGGGTCGCCCCATGGTGCAGCTGAGTCGGTGTGACGGGTGCGGCGCCTACGCCACCTGCATCGTGGTCAGACAGGTCAGGTCGTCTCCGCCGGTCGAGACCGGCGACGTCGTCGAGTCGCCGTCGTGCTCGATGGTCAGCGTGCCGGTGAGGTCGCGCGGGAGCCACAGGCCCACGAAGCCGTTGTCGTAGGTCGTGCGGGTCTCGTCGAGGACGGTCCGCCCGGTCGCCTCGTCCGTCACGGTCACCTGCACGGTCTCGCCGCCGAGCTCACCGAGGCACGTGGTGAGGCTGTGGAAGAAGCAGTCGTGCGTATAGGTCCGGTACGGGGCCACGGAGAGGTAGAACTCGTCGGCCGGCATCGGCAGCGCCGTCTCCTCGAACCCGCCGGTGGGATCGCTGAGCACCAGCTGGTCCGGCTCGACGGAGGCCCACAGGTCGTCGGGCCGCTCGGCCACGGGCATCGTGTCGAGTCGCTCGATCACCTGGCGGGCGTCCAGCCCCTCCAGATCGTGCTGCTCGACGAGGGTGGCCGCGGCCTGATCGGGCGTGGAGTCCGGCTCCGGCTCCGCCGAGGTACAGGCGGTCAGCGCCAGCGACCCCGCGACCACGGCCGCGAGCAGGGCGCGACGGCGCGCGGACGGGCGGGGCACAATCGACAGAACACTCACCACGGTCACAGGCCCGCGAGCATCTCACGCATCTGATCGATCTCCCGCTGCTGGGTGTCGATGATGGCCCGGGCCAGCTCGACCGCCTGCGGGTGGGTGCCGTTATCCACCTGGTCCTCGGCCATGTCGATCGCGCCCTCGTGGTGGACGATCATCTGCTCCAGGAACAACCGCGCGGCGTCGGTACCCTCGGCGTCGGCCAGCTCCCGCATCTCCTGCGGCGAGAGCATGCCGTCCATCATGCGCATCTCGCCGGCGTCACCCATGTGGTCGCCCATGTGATCGCCCATGTGGTCGCCATGATCGCCGCGGCCCATGCCGGGCTCGCCCCACTCCTCGAGCCACTCGTCGAGCTGCTCGATCTCCGGGCCCTGCGCGGCCTTGATCTCCTCGGCCAGCTCGCGGACGTCGTCGGGGACACCCTCCTTGGCCAGGATGATGTCGCTCATCTCGATGGCCTGCTCGTGGTGCGGGATCATCATCCGCGCGAACCGCACGTCGGCGGCGGAGTGCTCGGACGCGTCGCCCTCCTCGGTGGTCGCGGGAGCGCCGTCCTCGGCGGTGGTGGTCGTGGCCGGCGTCGTGGCCGTCGTGTCGTCGCCGTCGTCGGCACAGGCGGAGAGCGTGAGGACGGCCACGGCTGCGGCGGCGAGGAAGATCCTGCTGGTCATCGTCGAGGTCCTTTCGAACGGAGCGGCCGGGCGCCCGGACTGCTGGGAACCATCCTGCCCGTCGGGTCCGGCGCTCCGGATGGAGGTCGTGTGAAGGTTTGGTCAAGGCCGTCGCGGGGGCGGCGGAACCGCAGGAGGGGCGCGATGATGGGACCCATGACCCCCAGCCCTGGCGACCACGGACAGGCCGGTGCACCCGATCCCGTGCCGCGCCCGCCCACGGGGTTGCGGGCGATGGTCGTCGACGACGAGCAGTCCCTCGCGGACCTGGTCGCCTCGTATCTCCGTCGCGACGGATTCGAGGTCACCGTCACCGGCGACGGTGCCGAGGCGGTCACGTTGGCGCGGTCGGTGGACCCGGACGTGATCGTCCTGGACCTGGGGTTGCCGGGGCTGGACGGGGTCGAGGTGTGCCGGCGGATCAGGGCGCACTCCGACGCGTACGTAGTGATGCTCACCGCCCGGACCGACGAGGTCGACACACTGATCGGGCTGTCCGTCGGCGCGGATGACTACATGACCAAGCCGTTCAGCCCCCGCGAGCTCATGGCCAGGATCCAGGCGATGTTGCGCAGACCGCGGGGTCCCGTGACCGGGTACGACGACGAGGTGGCGGCCGCCGGGTCCGCGGGCACCACCCCGGTGGACGCGCGTCTGCGGAGGATCGGGGATCTGACCATCGACGTGGCCGGTCGCGAGG
>NZ_JAALEA010000116.1 GCF_014145145.1 Dietzia cercidiphylli | reverse complement strand
CGCGGGCCCGCTCGTCCAGTTCCAGCGTGAGGGTCTGGCCGGCGGGTACGGTCACCGGCTGCCCCTGCACCGTGCACTCGAAGTCCGCGCCGTTGAGGTTGTCGATCGTGATCTCCGTGTGGGTGCACCGGACCTTCACGTGCGTCCCGCGCACGGTCAGCCGGAACGTCAACGCGCCCCACTCGGCGGGCACCCGGGGGTCGAACGAGATCTCGCCCCGGTAGTCGCGCATCCCGCCGAACCCGCTCACGAGCGCCGACCACACCCCGCCCGCGGAGGCGACGTGGATCCCGTGGGCGGCGTTGCCGTGCACGTCCGCCAGGTCCACCACCAGCGCCTTGGAGAAGTGCTCGAACGCCTCGTCGCAGTACCCGATCTCGGCGGCGATGATCGACTGCACGACCGCCGAGAGCGTCGAGTCGCCGGTGGTGAGCGGATCGTAGTACTCGAAGTTGGCCCGCTTCTGCTCCTCGGTGAACTCGTCGCCGCGGAGGAACATCGCCAGCACCACGTCGGCCTGCTTGAGCACCTGGTGCCGGTAGATCACCAGCGGGTGGAAGTGCAGCAGCAGCGGGCGGCGCGGGTGCTCCAGGTCCTGGTCCCAGACCTCCTTGGCCAGGAAGTCCTGGTCCTGGGGGTGCACCCCGAGCGCGTCGTCGTAGGCGATCACCATGTTCTCGGCCGCGCGCCGCCATTCCGCGATCTCGCCGTCGTCGATCTTCAGGCGGCGACAGATCCCCGCCCACCGGCCGTCACCCAGCTCGGCGATCCGCTTGCACGCGATCGCGGCGGCCACCAGGTTGAACCTCGCCATGGCGTTGGTGAACAGGTTGTTGTCCACCACGGTGGTGTACTCGTCGGGCCCGGTGACGCCGTGGATGTTGAAGCAGCCGTCGTCGGCGAAGAACCCGAGCGAGACCCACATCCGTGCGGTCTCGACCAGCATGTCCACGCCCTCGCGGATCATGAACTCCTGGTCGTCGGTGGCCCACAGGTACTTGACCAGGGCGTGCGCGATGTCGGCGTTGATGTGGTACTGCGCGGTACCGGCCTCGTAGTACGCCGACGCCTCCTCGCCGTTGATCGTGCGCCACGGGTACAGCGCGCCGTTCACGGACAGGAAGCGCGCGCGGGCGCGGGCCTTGTCGAGCATCGAGTACCGGAAGCGCAGGGCGTTCCGGGCGAACCGCGGCATCGTGTAGGTGAGGAACGGCAGGACGTAGGTCTCGGTGTCCCAGAAGTAGTGACCGGAGTAGCCGCTGCCGGTGACGCCCTTCGCGGCGATCCCGTAGGTCTCGGCGCGGGCGGAGGCCTGCGCCAGCTGGAACAGGTTGAAGCGGATGGCCTGCTGGGTCTCGGGCGGGCCGTCCACCTCCACGTCCCCGCGATGCCAGAAGTGGTCGTACCAGTCGCGCTGCGTGCGCTGGAGGTCCTCGACGCCGCGGTCGCGCGCGCGGGACAGGGTGCGCGCGCACCGGTCGGCGAGCTCACCGGCGGGGACCTTCTCGGAGGTGTGGTACGCCGCCAGCTTGGTCAGCCTCAGGACGCGACCGGGGGTGGCGTGGGCGTGGTAGACGACCTTGGACGCGTCGTCGTCGCTCTCCACGCTCATGTCGACCTCGTCCTCGGTCTCCACCTCGTGGTCCACCGCCACGGCGATCGACATGCCCGAGTTGGCGCAGCGGTACCCGTGGACCTGGTAACCGCGCTGGCCGTCGGAGACCACCGGCTCGAGCACCCGGTGGTCGAGGCCGTCCGAGCGGCGCGGGTCGAAGCCCTCCGGCACGGTCTCGGCGGAGCGGTACTCGTCCTCGCCGTCCTGCCGGTTGAGCACCTGCGACGAGATCACCACCGGTGCGGGCTCGTCGGGCAGCTCGATCTCGTAGGTCATCACGGCGAGGTGCTTCTCCACCATCGAGACCATGCGGGTGGTGCGGATGACCACCTTCTTGCCGGCCGGCGTGCGCCAGACCAGCTCGCGCCGCAGGATGCCGTCGCGGAAGTCGATGCTGCGCTCGTAGTGCTCGAGGTCGGCCTCGCTCACCCGCAGCGGCTCGTCGTCCACGTAGATGCGGATCGTCTTGGTGTCGGGCGCGTCCACCATGGTCTGGCCCTCGCGCGCCAGACCGAACGCGTCCTCGGCGTGCTGGATGTGCCAGGTCTCGTGGAACCCGTTGACGTAGGTGCCGTGCGTGTGGGAATCACGGCCCTCCTCGGGGTTGCCGCGCATGCCCAGGTAGCCGTTGGCCACGGCGAACTGCGTCTCGGAGACCCCGAGCGGGGAGGCCTTGGGGTTTGTCTCCACCCAGCGCCACGGGTCCGCGGGGTGCGTGGAGCGGTTGATCTCCGGCACCTCGAGGTGGCTCCGGAGGTTGACGCCGTAGGTGGTCCGGATGTTGCCGGGGACGGACTGGCCGATCGTGTCGTGGACCGGGCCGCGCCCGGGGGGGACGGGTGTCATGACCGCGCCCCCGTCAGCCCGGGGATCAGTTCGGCCAGGTCGACGACGACGATGTCGGCACCCTCCCGGAGCAGGACGTCGCGGCCCGCGCCGCGGTCCACGCCGACGACGTGGGCGAACCCGCCGGCGGCACCGGCCTGCACGCCCGAGACGGCGTCCTCGATCACCACGCAGCGGTCCGCGGGCACGCCCAGCAGTTCGGCCCCCCGCAGGTACGTGTCGGGCCGGGGCTTGCCCGGGATGCCCTCGGCCTGCGCCACCAGCCCGTCGACGACGACCTCGAAGCGGTCCCGCAGCCCCGCCGCCTCGAGTACGGGGCCCGCGTTCTTGGAGCTGGAGACCACGCAGGACGCGATCCCGGCGGCGTCGAGGGCGTCGAGGTAGGCGACCGACCCCGGGTAGGCCTCGATCCCCTCGTCGAGCAGCTGACGGAAGACGATGTTCTTGCGCAGCCCCAGCCCGGTGATCGTGTCCGCCTCGGCTGACCCCTCGTCGTCGTCGCCCTCGCCCTCGACGCCATCGGGCAGCGTGATGCCGCGCGCGGCGAGCATCGACGCGATCCCCTCCACCCGCGGTTTGCCGTCTATGTAGCGGAAGTAGTCCTCGTCCGAGTAGGGGTCGATCCCGCGGTCGGCGAAGTACGCGGAGAACATCCGGTTCCACGCCTGCATGTGCTTCTCGGCCGTCGGGGTGATGACCCCGTCGAGGTCGAAGAGCACGGCATCTATGCCGTCATGGTCCATGTCGAATCCTACTTCCGGGTCGGTGGGCCGATCGGGCTCGTCCGGTGACGCATCAAGGGTAGACACCCGGACGCCGTATCGAACCCCTCACCTCCCCCCGTGCGGCCCATCTCACGCCCGGCGGGCAGGGAATGTGGGTGCCATCCGGCCTACGTGCGGGAGGGATGCGGGGTCCACCCGGCCTCGACTCGGGGCGGAATGCACTGTCACCGGGTGCCCGGTGGCACTATGGTCGGTGACTCTGGACTAGAAGGAGAGAGATGCGACTTCGCACCCGCAATCCCCGCCGTGTCGCGATCGCCGGCCTCGCACTGGTCACCGCGGCCGCACTCACGGCCTGCACGTCGGACTCCGACGACTCCGGGAACGGTGACGCCCCGGGCGACACCCAGACCACGGCGACCGTCGACGAGTCCGCACCCGAGGCACCTCTCGACCAGCTTGTCCTGGCCGAGGGCGAGGCCCCCGGTGGCGGTGTGGTGCAGGTAATCGAGCCGGATCTCCTCCAGGAGGCGGTCGACAAGCTCGTCGCCGACCAGGGCAAGCAGCTCATGGAGGACCCGGCGTGCGACAGGGTCTCCCGCCTCGAGACCGTCTCCAACTTCGCGACCACCGACGGGCTGACCGCAGCGGTGCGGTACAAGCAGTCGGAGGAGGACGACACCGAGCATCGTTTCGGGATCGGCATGGTGGGTCAGAAGCTCGACGACTTCATGGACCGCTCCCTGTACGAGGCCTGCACCACCTCGCGGAGCTCCACCAACCCCGACGTCGAACTCGTCATGACCGTGGCGGACGCCCCGGCCATCGAGGGCGCCGAGGGCTTCCGGGTTACCAGCGACTTCATCACCACCCGGCCGGACGGCACCCGCTCACTGAGCCGGGCCATCGCGATCCACGGCTTCACCCGTGACACCACCGTGAGCGTCGAGTACGCGGCCCGGGGCAACAACCCGGAGGCGGACCCGGTCCTGCCCTCCGCGGCCGGCGCCCTGGACGCCATCTACGAGGCGCAGATGGCCAAGATCGTGGTGGCCGAGTAAGCCGCTCGACCGTCGCCTGCGCCCCAGCCATCGAGAAGAGCGTTCCGCGCACGTCGCCCGAGAGGGAGTGCGCGGAACGCTCTTTTCGTTGATCGCTGCCCGGTTTTCGTTGACCGCTGCCCGGTGCGGGGCGGGCCCGGACCGGTGCGGGGTGGGCCGGGGAGCCCGGTGAGTGCGGGCCGGGTCAGGGCCGGGCCGGGTCAGGGCCGGGCCGGCGCCCCTAGAGGTTGATCATGTGGCCGCTGACGCCCTCGACGGCCTCCTTCATGGCCTCCGACAGGGTCGGGTGGGTGTGCACGTTGCGCGCCACGTCCTCGGCGGTGAGGTCCCACATCTGCGCCAGGGTCAACTCGGGCAGCAGCTCGGAGACGTCGGGGCCGATGAGGTGGGCACCGAGCAGTTCGCCGTGCGTCCCGTCGGCCACGACCTTGACGAACCCGACCGCGTGGCCGAGCCCGTGGGCCTTGCCGTTGGCGGAGAAGGGGAACTTGCCCACCTTGACGTCGAAGCCCTCGTCGCGGGCCTGGGCCTCGGTGAGCCCGAACGAGGCCACCTGCGGCTGGCAGAAGGTGGCGCGCGGCATCATCCGGTAGTCGCCCAGCGTCTGCGTCTGGGCACCCGCCATGGTCTCGGCTGCCACGACTCCCTGCGCCTCGGCCACGTGGGCCAGCTGCAGCTTGGCTGTGACGTCGCCGAGGGCGTAGATACCCTTGACGTTGGTCCGCATGTTGTCGTCGATGGCGATGGCGCCGCGATCGGTGAGCTCGACGCCGGTCTTGTCCAGGCCGTAGCCCTCGACGCGGGGCGCGAACCCCACGGCCATCAGCACCTTGTCCACGGTCAGAGTCTGGGACTTGCCCTCCTCACCGTTCTTCTCGACCTCCACCTCCACCGAGTCGCCGTTGTCGGTGACCTTGGTGGTCTTGTGCCCGGTCAGGACCTTCACGCCGAGCTTCTTGTAGTGCTTGGCGATCTCCTTGGAGACCTCCTCGTCCTCGTTCGGCAGGAGACGGTCCATGAACTCGACGATCGTCACCTCGACGCCGTAGTTGGACATGACGTAGGCGAACTCCATGCCGATGGCCCCGGCGCCGACGATCACGACCGAGTCCGGCAGCTCACGGGAGAGGATCTGGTCCTCGTAGTCCACCACGTTCTCGCTCAGCTCGATCCCCGGCAGCGTCTTGACCACGGAGCCGGTGGCGATGATGCAGTTGTCGAACGTGTACGAGGTGCCGTCGACCTCGATCGTCTTGTCGTCGGTGAAGGTACCGAAGCCGTCGATCTCGGTGATCTTGTTCTTCTTCATGAGGAAGTGGACACCCTTGACGATGTTGTCCGAGACCTTGCGGCTCCGGTCGTGGGCCACCCCGTAGTCGAAGGAGACGTCCCCGGAGATCCCGAACGTCTTGGCGTCACGCAGCACCGTGTTGGCCAGCTCGGCGTTGCGCAGCAGCGCCTTCGAGGGGATGCACCCGACGTTGAGGCACACACCGCCCCAGTATTTCTCCTCGATCACGGCCACCTTGAGGCCGAGCTGCGAGGCGCGGATCGCGGCGACGTAGCCACCGGGGCCCGCGCCGAGGACGATGAGGTCGTAATGAGTGTCAGCCACGACACACAGGGTAGCGCTCCCGACGGCCGCCGAGCGGCGGAGCGGCGCGGAACCCCACCCGAAATGAACGTCGCCGCCTCCTCCCGGGGGGAGGGGCGGCGACGGTGCCCGAGTGGGGCGCGCTCAGGACAGGTTGCCCAGGACCGACTTGAGAGCCGTGGCGACGATGTCGCCGATGGTGTCGGCGATCATGTCGGTGATGTTGCCGGTGGCACTGCCGCCGCTGAGCGAACCGGACTCGCCCGAGCCGCTGCTGAGGATGTCGGTGAGGGAACCCATTGTGTATCTCCGTTTATCGAGTGCATTCCCGAGGATTTCGAGAACGGCCGGGTCAGGCGACCCCTGCATGGCGTTGATGGTACTGACGCTACGGCCCGGTAACAAGATCCTGTGGATTTCTTACACCGGTTCAGTTGCCGACGGGCCGCACACGGCATCATCGGGGCATGAACTCATCCGCGTCTCCCGACCCGTTCCTGCATCTCGAGGACGTCGACTCCGCCGGGGCCCTCGAGTGGGTCCGGGACCGGAGCGACCGAACCGTGGCGGATCTCGCCTCCGGGCCGGAGGCCGAGACGGCGTACGCCCGCGCCCTGGAGATCCTCGACGCCTCGGACCGCATCGCGTGGCCGGTCCTGCGCGGCCGCCACGCCTACACCCTCTGGCGGGACGCCGACCATCCCCGCGGTCTGCGGCGACGGGTGCCGTGGTCCGTGCTCTCGCGTGGTGCCCCGGGCGTCGACCACCCGGCCTGGGAGACCCTGGTGGACGTGGACGCCCTGGCCGCCGAGGAGGGGGTCAACTGGGTCTACTCGGGCACCGTGGTCCGGCGCCCCGCGGACGACAGGGCGCTCATCCGGCTCTCCCGCGGGGGCGCGGACGCGGTGGAGGTCCGCGAGTTCGATCTGACCGCCCGCCGATTCGTCCCGGAGTCCGAGGGCGGGTTCCGGTTGTCCGAGGCCAAGAGCTCGGTGTCCTGGGTGGACCGGGACACCCTGCTGCTGTCCTCGCCGCTGGACCCCGGCGGGTCGGACGCCACCGACTCCGGCTACCCCCGCCTGGCGCGGCTGTGGCGTCGCGGGACCGACCCGCTCAGCGCGCCGGTGATCTTCTCCGGACGATCGGAGGACGTGGCGGTGGGCGCCGCGTACGACCTCACCTCGGGCCGCTACACGGCCAGCCGTGCCCCCGACTTCCACACCTCCGAGGAGTGGTTCTGGTCCCCGGAGGTCGATCCCTCGACCACCGCACCCCACCGACTCCCGGTCCCCGAGGACTGCCGCGTGGAGTCGTGCGGGGACTGGCTGCTGCTGCGGCCGCGCACCGATCTCGAGGTCGCCGGATGCACCCACGCCGGCGGGTCGGTCCTCGTGCTGCCGTGGGCCGCGATCGACGCCGACCCCTCGCGGTTGCCCGAGCCCGTCGTCCTGTTCTCCCCCACCCCCTCCACCACGGTCGAGGACGTGACCTGGGGCCGGGGCCGGATCCTGCTGACGATCCTCGACGACACCGAGTCCCGCCTCGAGGCGTACACGATCCCCGACGCCGCGGACGGGGCCTGGGAGCCCCGCCCCGTCGAGGGCTTACCGGACCACGTGTCGGTGGACGTGCTGTCCTGCGACCGCCTGTCCGGCGCCGACGCAGGCGGCGGAATGGACGACGACCAGCGCCCACACCCCGACGACGCCGTCCTCGCGGTGTCCGGGCCGATCGTGCCGCCGTCGCTGGTGCTGCTGCGCGCGGACGGCTCCACCACGACGCTCGGGTCCACCCCCGACCGGTTCGACACCACCGGCATCGAGGTCACCCGGCACACAGCGGTCAGCGACGACGGCACCCGCGTGCCCTACACCGTGATGCGCGGCCCCGGCCCCGACGGGCCGAGGCCGACCATCCTCTACGGATACGGCGGCTTCGAGGTGTCCATGCGGCCGTCGTACGCGGCGCTGCGTGGGGCGCTCTGGCTCACCGGGAGCGGCGTCTACGTGGTCGCGGGGATCCGCGGTGGGGGCGAGTACGGGCCCGCCTGGCACAAGGCCGCCGTCCGCGAGAACCGCCCCCGCGCGTTCGAGGACTTCGCGGCCGTGGCCCGGGCCCTCGTCTCCACAGGGGTGACCACCCGCGATCAGCTCGGCGCGACCGGCGGGTCCAACGGGGGGCTGCTCATGGGCGTCATGCTCACGCGTTATCCGGAACTGTTCGGCGCGATCGCGATCGCGGTCCCGCTGCTGGACATGCGGCGCTACCACCTGCTGTTGGCCGGCGCGTCGTGGATGGCCGAGTACGGCGACCCCGACTCCGCGGACTGGGACGACTTCCTGGGCGCGTACTCGCCGTACCAGCACATCGACCCCGCCGCGGATCGCCCCTACCCCCCGGTCCTCATGACCACCTCGACCCGGGATGACCGCGTACACCCCGGTCACGCCCGCAAGATGACGGCCGCCCTGGAGGCCGCCGGACACGAGGTGGCGTACTACGAGAACATCGAGGGCGGCCACGCCGGTGCCGCCGACAACTCGCAGGAGGCCCGGAAAGCGGTCCTCACCTACGAGTTCTTCAGGCGTCGCCTACCTCGTCGTCGTCCCGACCAGGGGTGAGCCCCTCCCGCGCCATCCACGCCAGCACCCGGGCGACCACCTCAGCGGGCTGGCGCGCCCACGCGTTGTGGCCGAGCGGCTCCGGCTCGACCTCGAGGGTAGTGCGCGCCGACGGGAGCATGGCCAGTAGATTGCGCGCGGCCCCCTCGGGGGCGAGCGTGTCGCCCGCGATCACCACCGACAGCGCTGGCGCGGTGACCCGGGCCAACCCGGCCGGGTAGTCGAGGTCCGCGCGAGCCGGTTGCATGACGCCGGCCG
>NZ_JAALEA010000115.1 GCF_014145145.1 Dietzia cercidiphylli | reverse complement strand
GGCGCACGACCACCTCGTCGTCGTCGACCTCCAACAGGGCCGCCAGCGCGCGGGCCCGGCGGCCGTGCCGCTGGCGATACGACCGCGCGGGATCCACGCCCCTCAGGCCGCGGATACGCTCCGCCGGGCCGATTTTCCGCATGCAACGGATCGTACTGGGCCGTAGGCTCGCCCCCATGTCACCGATGTCGCGCCACAAGCCCGACCAACACCAGGCCGACCCCCACCGGTCCGATCCCCGACACCCCGAGCCCGAGCTCACCGACGACGGTCACGTGGTCGAGCCCAGCGCCGACAACTACCGGCACGCGGCCGAACTCGAGATCGATCGGGACTGGTACAAGTCGGCCGTGTTCTACGAGGTCCTGGTCAGGGCGTTCAACGACTCCGACGGCAACGGCACCGGGGACCTCCGCGGGCTCACGGAGAAGCTCGACTACCTGGAGTGGTTGGGGGTCGACTGCCTCTGGCTGCCGCCGTTCTACGACTCGCCGCTCCGCGACGGCGGGTACGACATCCGCGACTTCCGCGCCGTGTTGCCCGAGTTCGGGACCGTCGAGGACTTCGTCGACTTCCTCGACCAGGCGCACCAGCGGGGCATCCGGGTGATCACCGACCTGGTGATGAACCACACCTCCGACACCCACGCCTGGTTCACCGAGTCGCGGTCCGATCCGACCGGGCCGTACGGGGACTTCTACGTGTGGTCCGACGACGACACCCGGTACCCGGACGCCCGCATCATCTTCGTCGACACCGAGACCTCCAACTGGACCTACGACCCGGTGCGGGGGCAGTTCTACTGGCACCGCTTCTTCTCCCACCAGCCCGACCTCAACTACGACAATCCCGAGGTCCAGGACGCGATGATCGACGTCCTGCGGTTCTGGTTGGACCTGGGGATCGACGGGTTCCGCCTGGACGCCGTGCCGTATCTGTTCGAGCGCGACGGCACCAACTGCGAGAACCTCCCCGAGACGCACGAGTTCCTGCGCAAGTGCCGGGCGGTGGTGGACGAGGAGTACCCCGGTCGGGTGCTGCTCGCCGAGGCCAACCAGTGGCCCGAGGACGTGGTGGCGTACTTCGGCGAGCCCGAGGTGGGCGACGAGTGCCACATGGCGTTCCACTTCCCGCTGATGCCCAGGATCTTCATGGCGGTGCGGCGCCAGTCCCGGTTCCCCGTCACCGAGATCCTCGCGCACACCCCCGACATCCCCTCGTCCGCGCAGTGGGGGATCTTCCTGCGGAACCACGACGAGCTCACGCTCGAGATGGTGACCGACGAGGAACGCGACTACATGTACGCCGAGTACGCCAAGGACCCGCGGATGAAGGCCAACATCGGGATCCGCCGCCGCCTGGCCCCGCTGCTCGACGGCGACCACAACCAGCTGGAGCTGTTCACCGCGCTGCTGCTCAGCCTGCCGGGGTCGCCGGTGCTGTACTACGGCGACGAGATCGGGATGGGCGACAACATCTGGCTCGGCGACCGCGACGCCGTCCGCACGCCCATGCAGTGGAGCCCCGACCGCAACGCCGGGTTCTCCCGGTGCGACCCGGGCCGGCTCTACCTCCCGGTGATCATGGACCCGCAGTACGGCTACCAGGGCGTCAACGTGGAGGCGCAGCTCAACTCCACCGCCAGCCTGCTGCACTGGACGCGACGCATGATCCACGTGCGCAAGAGCCACCCCGCGTTCGGACGCGGCGAGTTCACCGATCTGGGTGGCTCCAACCCGAGCATCCTGGCCTATCTGCGGACGATGGGGTCCCCCGAGGAGGACCCCCGGGCGGACGTGATCCTGTGCGTCAACAATCTCTCGAGGTTCCCGCAGGCCGTGCGCCTGGACCTCTCGGAGTTCGCCGGACGCCGGCCCACCGAGCTCACCGGCGGGGTCCCGTTCCCCGAGATCGACGCCGACCCGTACCAGCTCACCCTGCCCGGCTACGGCTTCTACTGGCTCGAGCTGCGCAGTCCCACGGACACCCCGGCATGAGAGGCGCGGCATGAGCATCACCCCCGTCGACGACGACGCCATGGTCAGGTTGCTGACCGAGTGGCTCCCCGGACAACGCTGGTTCGCGGGAAAGGGCCGGCGACTGTCGGCGGTGCGGATCGCCCGGCGGGCGGTGCTGCTCGACCACGTCGACGTCCTGGTGGAGCACCTGCTGGTGGACGTGGAGGTGGACGGGCGACCACAGCGCTATCAGGTCCCACTGGCCACCGCGCGGACCCTGCCGGACGACCGCCGGACACTCCCCCTGACCCCCGACGGCGCCTCACCGGTGGTCTACGACGGACTGCGTGATCCGCGCGGGACCGAGTCACTGGTGTCGCACCTCTCCGCGCAGGACGAGGTGGGAGGGCTGCGGTTCCGCCTGGTCCCGGGCGCTCCCGCCCCCGAGCCCGCCCGGGGCAGGTTGCTCGAGGGCGAGCAGTCCAACTCGTCCCTGGTGTTCGGCGACGACCTCATGGTCAAGGTGTTCCGACTGGTCCAACCCGGCCTGAACCCCGACGTGGAACTCCACGCCGCGCTGGCCGACCGGCGGTGCCCGGCCGTCGCGTCGCTGCGGGGCTGGGTGGAGCTCGACGACGACGGGGGCGACCCGGACGCCGACGACGAGGCCGGCCCCACGACCCTGGCGATGGCCCAGGAGTTCCTCGCCGGCGCCGCCGACGGGTGGGCGATGGCCACGGCGAGCGTGCGCGACCTGTTCGCGGAG
>NZ_JAALEA010000114.1 GCF_014145145.1 Dietzia cercidiphylli | reverse complement strand
CGGGCGCGACCGGGGTGGCACTGACCCGCCGCGCGGCCGACGCGCTCGCCGAGCGCACGGGCCTCCAGCTGCCACGGGTGTTGAGCCGCAACGCCGCCCCACCGGTCCCGGAGGGGATCGTTCCCGATGCCCTCGGGGTCACCCCGTTCGTCACGTCCAACGAGGAGTTCTACCGCATCGACACCGCGCTGCGCGTCCCCGCGCTGACCACCGCGGACTGGCGGCTGCGGATCCACGGGATGGTGGAGAGGGAGATCGAACTGGACTGGCAGTCACTGACGAGCAGGGAGTTCCTGGACCGGATCGTCACCCTGACCTGCGTGTCCAACGAGGTCGGCGGCAACCTCGCCGGCAACGCGACCTGGACCGGCTTCCCGATCGCCGAACTGCTCGCCGAGGCCGGCCCCCTTCCCGAGGCCGACATGCTGCTCTCGACCTCCGTCGACGGGTGGACGGCGGGCACCCCGCTCGAGGCCCTCACGGACGGCCGGGACGCCCTGCTGGCCGTCGGGATGAACGGCGAACCCCTGCCGCTCGAGCACGGGTACCCGGTCCGGCAGGTCGTGCCCGGCCTGTACGGCTACGTCTCCGCCACCAAGTGGGTGGTGGACTGGGAGGTCACCCGATTCGACCGCGCCAGCGCCTACTGGACCGACCGGGGGTGGGGTGAGCGGGGACCCATCCTCACCGCGAGCCGGATCGACAGGCCCGCCCCCCTGGCCCAGCTGGAGCCCGGCCCCGTCGTGGTGGCCGGGACGGCATGGGCCCAGCGCCGGGGCATCGACCGGGTGGAGGTACAGGTCGACGACGGTCCGTGGAACGAGGCGACGCTCGCCGAGGAGTACTCGATCGACACCTGGCGCATGTGGTCGTGGACCTGGGACGCCGAGCCCGGCCTGCACACGCTGTCGGTCCGGGCGACCGACTCGACCGGTGAGGTGCAGACGGAGACTCGACAACCGCCGATCCCCACCGGGGCCACGGGCTGGCACAACCGCACGTTCCGGGTGTCGGGGACATGACCGTCCTCGACACACCCCTCCTCACCACCCGCCCGTCCCGTGCGTTCGGACCACCTCGCATTAGACTGTCCCCCGTGTCCGAGCCCACCGCCCCGTCGCTGGCCGATCCGGGGCGCCTCCTGGAGCTCTCCGCGGCCGGGGATCTCGATGCCTTCGCCCGCTTCTACGACCTCATGGCGCCCCGTGTGCACGGTCTCGCACTCCGGGTCCTGCGCGACCCCGGGTACGCCGAGGAGACCGTCCAGGAGGTGTTCCTCCAGGTCTGGAAGCAGGCCTCGGGGTACAGCCCGAAGCTCGGGTCGGTCCACTCCTGGGTACTGACCATCGCCCACCGGCGAGCGGTGGACAGGGTGCGGTCCGAGAGCTCCGCGGCCCGGCGCGACGAGGCGGACGCCGCCGCGGGGATCACGCACTCCGGCGACATCGCCGACCAGGTGACCGAGGAGATCACCCGGGAAGAGGACGCCGCGGACATCCGTCGATGTCTCGGGGAACTCACCGAGAACCAGCGCGAGTCCATCGAGATGGCGTACTTCTCCGGGTTGACCTACCGGGAGGTCGCCGACCAGCTGGGGTCCGCACTGCCCACGATCAAGTCACGAATCCGCGACGGCCTGCGCCGTCTCAAGAGCTGCCTGGGAGGTGAGCTGTCATGACCGTCCGACACCACGATCACCCGGGGTCCCCGGACACGGTTCATCCCGAGGACCTCGACCTCTACGCCCTGGACGCGCTGGACCAGGAAGAGGCGGACGCCGTCGAGCAGGCGCTCGTCGCCGCGACCCCGGATCAACGCAGCTCGATGCTGGCCCACATCCGGTCCACTCGGGAGGTCGTGGCCGATCTGGTGGCCGACGCCGACCTCGACGTCCCGCCGCCGCCATCCCTGCGCACCAGGGTGCTCGACCTGGTCACGGCGGAGGCCGGGACCGGACACGATGCGCCCACCCCGGATGCCGACGACACCGGTGACACCGGGGGCGCGGCGGTGGTCGACCTGAGCCAGATGCGCGAACGCCGGCGCCCCGGGACCTGGACCTTCCTCGCCACCGCGGCGGCGGCCATCGTGTTGGTGGCCGCGGGGGTGACCATCGGGCGACTGACGGGCGACGCGGGACCGGAGGACAACCTCCCGGTCGCGTCCCCGCCCGCCGCGACGATGCCGGACGAGGTCACGTCCCTGCTCACGGCGCCCGACCTCGAGGTCTCGCGCGGTCAGGTGGGCGGCACCGGCAGCGCCACCGTGCTCGCGTCCAAGACGGCCGACATGGCGGTCATCTCCATGACCGGGATCCCGGAGCCGGCCGAGGGCCGCGCCTACCAGCTGTGGCTGATGGGTCCGGACCACGACCCGATCCCGGCGGGCACGATGGAGTCCGGCGAGGTGGGCCCGTCGCCCTCCGCCGAGCTCAGCGGGATCCGCAACTCCGCCCAGATCGGGATCACCGAGGAGCCCGCGGGCGGCTCCCCGGCCCCCACGGGTGAGGTACTGCTGGCCCTCGACCTGGCCTGAGCGCGCGACCCGGCCTGAGCGCGCGACCCGGCCCGAGCGCGCATCCTGGCCCGAGGGG
>NZ_JAALEA010000113.1 GCF_014145145.1 Dietzia cercidiphylli | reverse complement strand
ACGCCCGCGCTCGCCGCCGCGATCAGCAGGATCTGACCGGGGCTCGGGGCCACCGCGACCGTTCCGGCGGCCAGGCCGTGGGCGGCGATGCCGAACACCGCGCTGACCACCGCGACGACGACGCCGACGACCGCGGTCACCACGGGGGGCACCTCGGCTCGGAAGCGGTCGGCGGGCATGCCCCGATTCTAGTGCTGCGCCGAGCGGGGGCCTATCCGCAGTGGCCGGTCCCACTCTCGGCGGACTCGGTGGTCAGCTCGATCCGGGTGCGCTCCTCGTCCGCCAGTCCCGCCTCCAGCCTCGCGAGCATGTGGGGGCGCATCTCGGGCAGGTCATCGACCGCGAACCAGCGGACGTCGGTGTTCTCGCCGTCGGCGGGGTGCGGGTCGCCGTCGAGGTAGGTACAGGCGAAGGTGTGGTCGAGGTACTGCGCGCGGTCACCGTTGTCATAGGTGACCATCCGCGAGACGCCGATGGAGGCGACGCGGTCCACCCGGATGCGCACGGCGGCTTCCTCCCGTGCCTCGCGGACCGCGGCCTCGGCGGGATGCTCCCCCGGGTCGACGATGCCGGTGACCGGGGTCCACCAGCCGTTGTCGGCCCGGCGGACCAGCAGGACGCGCGCGCCGTGGGGGTCGCGGATGACGGCGGTGGCACCCGCCAACCAGAGGGGCGCGGTGCCCACGTGACGGCGGAGCTCGAGGACGAAGTCGGGGACGGACATGACCCAGAGCGTATCCAGACCCCGGGAAATGCAGCGATCCCCGCCGACCGTGTGGTCGACGGGGATCGCCGGAGAACTATCCGATCGCTGACTCAGTCAGCGTCGATGAGGACGAACCTCAGTTCTGCTCCTCGACGGGCTCGCACTCATCCCGCTCCATGGAGCCGTTGTCCTTGAGGAACTCGATGGCCTCCGGCGGGAGGTTGCAGACGAGCCCCACGTTGATCTGCGGGAGCGGCGGGAGGTTGACGCCACCGGAGACGGCGAGGCCGATGCCGATGCCGGCAGCGGCGAGCGAACCGACTGCGAGCAGAGTCGCGGGGTCGGAGGAGCCGCCGTTGGCGGAACCGGTGATGATTACCTCTGAACCCTCGAAGGTGGAACCGAGGTCACTCGAACCCGGGAACTCCGAGGACAATCCGGTCAGCGAACCGAACAGGTTCTCGAGCGAACCCGGAGCCTCCGGATCA
>NZ_JAALEA010000112.1 GCF_014145145.1 Dietzia cercidiphylli | reverse complement strand
ACCCCTCGAGCAGGACGACCTCGTCCGCGCCTCCCGCCGGGGCGGCCGACCGCGACGATCGGCGCACCACGTCCACGGCGCGGCGGTGGGCGACCCTGACCAGCCACGCCTCCACGTTGGTCTCCTCCGGCAGGTCCGGCCAGGCCCGCAGCGCGGACAGGAACGTCTCGGACCAGGCGTCGTCGGCGTCGGGACCGGGACCCAGGACCGCACGGCACACGCGCAGGACTGTCGGCCCGTGCCGGACCACCGCACCGTCGAAGGCTGCCCTCATGTGTCAGATCCTCCCCTCGTCCCCTCCGCCTCGTTCACACGCCCCGACCGGCAGTGTCCGCAGTAGTCGTTCCGCGCGACCAGAACGTGAGGTCGGCACAGCGCCCGAGCGACACGCGTGATCACGAGATCCCGGCAGACGTTCGTGTTCGCGCTCTGATACAGCTTTCCCTCGCCCGTCCAGCGCTCGGTACTGTCGAGTATCGGATCTCTCCGGGCGGCATGCCGCGTCGGACTTGCGTGTGGAGGACAGCGAATGGCATCGATCTTCATCTCGGGCGGGGCGGCTGGGATCGGCCTGGCAACGGCGGAGCGATTCGGCCGCGAGGGATGGACAGTCGGGGTGTACGACGTCGACAAGGACGCTCTGGCCACGGTGCGGTCGAGGCATCCCGACTGGATCACCGGAGAGCTCGACGTCCGCGACATTCAGCAGTGGGAGAAGGCGCTGGGCGAGTTCACCTCGCACACCGGCGGGACGCTCGACGTCCTGGACAACAACGCGGGCGTCCTCGTCGCCGGCGACCTGACGGAGATCTCGGCGGACGCGGTCAAGGCCCAGATCGACATCGATGTGTTGGGCGTGACGCTCGGCGCCAAAGCCGCGTTCCCGTACCTCAAGGCCACGCCGGGGTCGCACCTGGTCAACATCGCGTCCGCGTCGGCGATCTACGGTCAGCCCGGGATCGCCACGTACAGCGCCGCCAAGTTCTACGTCGCCGGACTGACCGAGGCGTTGGAGCTCGAGTGGGCACCGCACGGCGTGCGCGTGGTGGGGATCTGGCCGCTGTGGGCCAAGACCGCACTCGCGGACCCCAAGGCCAAGACGACCAAGACGCTCGGCATCAAGATCACTCCCGAGCAGGTCGCGGACAAGGTCTGGCAGTCCGTCCACCCGACGACCCTTGACCGCCGATTTCATCGCACGTCCTACAGCGTCGGTGAGCAGACGACCGTGCTCGCGAACATCTCCAAGTTCTCGCCCAATTTCGCGACGCGTCTGGTCAACAAGGTCCTGGCCCAGTAGGGCCTCACGTCGAGCTGATCGTGGTGCACCTTTCGAGCGTTGCACTGCTCGCGACGAGAACGTGAGGTCCGCGCGGTACCCGATCCCACCCGGCACTCGCATACTTGTGTGACCTCACACTCTTTGGGAGTCACCATGCTCGGTTCCCGCACCCCACGCCGCCTGCGTTCCCGACTTGCCGGCGCCCTCGTCGCCGGCGCGCTGGCCCTACCCGTCGCCGCAGCGGTCACGGTCCCCGCCGCCGTACCCGGACTCGTCCCGCAGGCCGCCGCCGGGCCGGTGGAGGACGCACTGACGGGCCTCGCCGGAGACCTGGATCCCACGGGCGAGCTCGGGCCTTACGTGACCGAGGCGCTCAACGGCATCAACGGGCCCATCGGCGCACCCGGCCCGCCCGCTGCGGTGGACACCCCGGTCACGTGCCGACCGACCCCGGCCCACCCGCGGCCGGTGATCCTGGTGCACGGGACGTTCGACAACGGCCCCAACACGGTCCCGCGGCTGGGCGATCCGCTGCGGAGGCAGGGGTTCTGTGTGATCGCCCCGACCCTCGGCGCCTACGCGGGCAACCCGGCCCGGGGAGGTCTCGACTCGATCGTCGGCGCATCCGGTCCGCAGCTCGCCGGGGTGATCGACCACGTGCGCGCGGTCACCGGCGCGGCCCAGGTCGACCTGGTGGGTTACTCCCAGGGCGCCTCGATCGCGGGATACACCACCAAGGTGTTGCGCCCCGGCGCGGTGGGCCGGGTGGTCTCGGTGGGCGGGTACTGGGGCGCGGACAACAGCGGGCTGATCCCCCACCAGCTGCCACCGGGGCTCGCGGGCGCGGCGCTCTGGGCCGCCAACCTGCGGGGTCTGGCCGAACTGTCACCCGGCAGCCCCATGCTCACCGCCTGGTACGGACTCGACCGCACCCCGTTCCTGCCCGGGGTCGCCTACACGCTCATCGCCACCGGCGGCGACCATCTCCTGCCACCGCAGCGGAGCTTCGTGCCGGGGCCCGGCGTGGGGTGGCGGGTACCGGAGCAGGCGTGCGGCGGTGGCCCGACCTCCCACGGCGGGATGGCGCTCGACCCGCGGACCCACTCGATGGTCGCCCGGGCGCTCGGCGGCGCGGGCGCCTGCTGAGACCGCCGGGGCAGACCGGGGACGACCGGGGACGGAACGGGCCGGAGCCGGGTCAGCCGCTACCGCTGCTGCTGCTGCGACCCTCCACGCTCCGGCCCTCCCTGGTCCTCCCTGGTCCGGTCTCCCGACTTCTGTCCCAGTCGCTCGTCCCGAACCACCACCGTCGGGCGGCCGCAGCGAGGAGCAGGACGGCGAGCGCGCTCCACAGCAGGACGTCGAGGGTGCCGGCCCCGGGGGAGGTCAGCTCCACGGTGGCCACCACCAGGGCACCGATCCCGCCGATCGCGGTGGCCGCCACGTACGCGACCGTCTGAGGACCACGCGGGGCAGTGCCGTCCGCGCCGTGCCGGCCGGCGGATCCGGGGTCGTTCACAGGGTGATCCGAGGGGGTGCGGGAGGTCACGGGGCGACCACCTCGTCGTCGTCGCCCTTCTCCCCTCCCCCGGGGTCCGCCGCCAGGCCGTGTTGCAGGCGGCGCTCCACCCGGTCCACCTTCCCGCGCAGCTCACCGGAGCGCCCGGGCCTCAGGTCGGCCTTGAGCACCAGACTCACCCGCGGGGACACCGCCAGAACCGCCTCAGTGGCGGCGCGGATGACGGGCATGACCTCGTCCCAGTCGCCCTCGATCGTGGTGAACATCGAGGTGGTCTCATGCGGCAGACCGGACGCGCGGACCACCCGCACCGCCTCGGCGACGGCCTCGCTCATGGACGCCGAGTCGTCCGCGGTCGTGGTGGGTGCGACGGAGAACGCGAAGAGCATGGCACCACGGTAGGCCTCCCCCGCTCGTGGCGCAGATCGAGGTCCGACCGGGGCCGACCCTCAGACGCGGGACACCTGCTGCGGCACTCCGGGTTCGTATCCCGCAACGGTGAGCAGCTCGCGGACGCGGGGGATGACCTTGCGGCCGTAGAGGTCCACAGAGTTCATGAGGTGCTCGTGCGGGGTGGGGCCGCTGGCGTACTTGAGGTCGAAGCGGTCCAATCCCAGTGTGCGTACGGTCGCGGCGATCTTCTGCGCGACGGTCTCGGGTGAGCCGACGTACATGGCCCCGGACCTCACCTCGCGGTGGAAGTCGGCCTCCCCCGCGTCCCCCCATCCGCGCTCGCGGCCGATCTTGTTGCGGTTGACCAGCCAGTGGGGCATAGCCAGGGCGGCGGCCTTCTCGTCGGTTTCCGCGACGAAGCCCGGCGAGTGCACGGCGACAGGCAACCGCGGCGCGTCGGTGCTCGCGAGCTGCGCGTTGGCCTGCCGGTACAGGTCGGCGAAGGGGGCGAACCCACCGGCGGCCCCGCCGATGATCGCCAGCATGAGGGGCATCCGGTACCGGGCCGCGCGCACCACGGATTCGGGGCTGCCGCCCACGGCGATCCACGCGGAGAGCCCGCCCTCGGTCTCCGGGTACACGCGCTGGTCGACCAGGGGACGCCGCAGCTCCCCGGACCACGTGACCGGCTTCTCGGGCAACAGCGCGGAGAACAGATCCAGCTTCTCGCTGAACAGCTGCTCGTACTGCTGGAGATCGAGGCCGAACAGCGGGAACGACTCGGTGAAAGACCCGCGCCCCAGAACGACCTCGGCGCGCCCGCCCGACAGGGCGTCGATCGTGGAGAAGCGCTGGAACACCCGGACCGGGTCGTCGCTGGACAGGACGGTGACCGCCGAGCCGAGAGTGATGCGCTGCGTCCGGGTCGCGATGCCGGCGAGCACCACATCCGGGGCGGAGACGGCGTAGTCGGGCCGGTGGTGCTCCCCCACCCCAAAGGCGTCGACGCCCACCTGGTCGGCCAGGACCGCCTGTTCGACGACGTCCCGGATCACCTGAGCGTGGTGGACCCGCGCGCCTCGGTCATCGACGGTGGTGTCGCCGAAGGTGTCGAGGCCAAAGGCGACGGAGTGTGACGCTGGAGATGCGGAGGTGGCGGGCGTGGCGGAGGTGGTGTGCTGAGTCATGCCCCCACTTTAGTTGACTTGTCAACCATAGGGTCTGCGGAGGTCCCTCTCGCCCCGGCCGGGCGGGTCTACAGTTCGTTCATGACGTTCACAGAGGCCGTGGAACTGGTGGGCAAGACCATGGACGCGGCCGGCGTGGCCGCCATCGTGGTGGGCGCGTTGGTGGCGGCCATGTTCGCCCTCGACCCGCGTCGCCGACACGGCCCGGAGGGTGACGTCTACACCGCATTCCGGCGCCGTCTCGGCCGCGCGATCCTGCTGGGCCTGGAACTCCTGGTGGCCGCGGACATCATCCGGACCGTCGCGATCTCGCCGAGCTACGACTCGGTGGGGTTGCTCGCGTTGGTCGTGCTCATCAGGACGTTCCTCAGCTGGTCGCTCGAACTCGAGATCTCGGGCCGGTGGCCGTGGCAGAAGCGAGCCGGATCGCGAGCCGACCGCACCCGGCATGATGGAGACGACCAGGCGCGAGCCGACGTGCACGAGAGCGAGAGGACCACACCATGACCGACACCGATCACGGACCCCACCCCTACGTCGTCAACATCGAGGACGCGACCCTCGCCAACACCAACTACCGGACCACGCTGTGGACCGGGAAGCACCTGCAGATGACGGTCATGGCGATCGCTCCCGGGGACGACATCGGCCTCGAGGTGCACGAGGACCACGACCAGTTCCTGCGGGTCGAGCAGGGTCGCGGTCGCGTCCAGATGGGACCGGCCGAGGACCGCCTGGAGTTCGACGAGGAGGTCGGCGACGACTGGGTGATCCTCGTCCCCGCCGGGTCGTGGCACAACGTCACCAACATCGGCGACGAGCCGCTCAAGGTCTACTCGATCTACGCCCCGCCGGAGCACGAGCACGGCACCGTCCACGCGACCAAGGCCGAATCGGACGCCGACGAGCACTGAGACACCTCGGGCACAGGGCCACCTGGGTCCCCGAGCTCGTCCACGGCGTCAGGCGCCGGCGGGCCCCTCGTCCCGCCGGCGCCTCGTCGCGCGCACGTACCTGGTGAGCATCGTGTCCATCAGCGCCGGCGACAGGCGCTGCAGACGCCACGTCGCCCGCGCCCGCGCGGGTTCGATCACGAGCGCCCGGTTCCCCAGGACACCACGCAGGACGCTCTCCGCCAGCAGATCCGGGTCCAGCGGCTCCCGCACGCCCTGACCCTCGAGGTAGTAGTGACGGCCGTCGAAGCCGTCGAGCTCGCCCTTGTCCAGGATCGCGGTGTCCACCGCAGCCGGGCACACCACGGTCACCCCGACGCCGTGGCCGGCCGCCTCCGCGCGCAGCGAGAGCCCGAGCCCCACCACCGCGTGCTTGGTCATGGCGTAGCTGGTGATCAGGCCCGCCGGGCACAACCCGCCCATGGAGGCGGTGAGCACGAGCGATCCCGTTCCCCGGCGGATCATCTCCGGGTACGCGGCGTGGACGCAGTGCACGACCCCGCGGATGTTCACGTCGACGATCGCGTCCCACTGCCCCAGGGTGAGCTGCTCGGTGTCCCCGCCCCAGGTGATGCCGGCGTTGGCGAACATCAAGTCCAGGCCACCGTGCTCGGCGACCACCTCGCCGACCAGGTCCGACACCGCCCGGGCGTCGGTGACGTCGAGCGCCTCCGACCGGGCGGTTCCGGTGACCGTCGCGCCCGGGGTGATCTCCTCCGCCACCCGCCGGGCGGCCACCGGATCGATGTCCGTCACCACGACGTGGGCGCCGGCCGCCACCAGGGCGCGGGCCAGTGC
>NZ_JAALEA010000111.1 GCF_014145145.1 Dietzia cercidiphylli | reverse complement strand
GGTCGATCGGGACTGGCGTGAGATCGCGGTGGAGCGGGGCACCCGCCCGAGTGTAGATCGCCTCTTCCCAATTTCTAACAGCACGTGTTAAATGTGGCCATGACCCGCCCAGTTCTTCCCACCCGCGAGCCGGCCCCGACCGAGCCTGCCCCGACCGAGCCAGCCCCGACCACCACGGGCCCCGCCTTCGACCCCTTCGATCCCGCGCACCTGGCCGATCCCTATCCCGGCTACCGGCGGTTGCGCGAGACGGACCCGGTCCACTTCCACCGCGGGGACGGCACCGCGGCCCGCCCGGACTTCTGGGCGCTGTCCCGCTACGCCGATGTCGACGCGGCGGTCTGCGACCCGGAGGCGTTCTCCTCCGCCAGCGGTCTGACCTTCTACCGCGACGAGATCGAGAAGCTGGGGCTGGCGCCGACCATCGTCATGATGGACCCGCCGGAGCACACCGGGAAGCGGCGGCTGCTGGCCAAGGCGTTCTCCCCGAAGCGGGTCGCGGAGACCGAGCCGCAGATCCGCGACTTCGTCCGTGGGCGCCTGGCCGAGATGGCCGAGAGGGACGACGACGACGAGGTGGTCGATCTGCACCGGGACTTCAGCTCGCAGATCCCCACTTTCGTGCTGGCCCAGCTGTTCGACCTGCCGGCAGCGGACCGCCCCCGGTTCGGCCCGTGGGTCAGCGCGCTGACGACCCTGCAGGAGGAGGGATTCCGTCCGGCGGGCCTCGAGGGCGGAGCGGCGGCGGCGGTGGCGGAGATGTTCGCCTACTTCGGGGAGCTCATCGCCGAGCGGCGCACGAGCCCGGGAGAAGACCTCGTCTCCGCCCTGACGCAGGCCGAGATCGACGGCGAGAGGCTGGACGACTGGGACATCCTGGGGTTCTGCTTCGTGATCGTGGCGGGCGGCAACGACACCACCGGCAATCTCATCTCGCACACCGTCGCGCTGCTCGACGAGCACCCGCCGCAGCGGGAGCTGCTCGTGGCGGACCCGGGGCTGATCCCCGGCGCGCTCTCGGAGTGCCTGCGCTTCGAGTCCAGCGTGCAGGCGCTCGCGCGGACGACCATCCGTGAGGTGACGGTGGGCGGGGTGACGATCCCGGCGGGGGAGAAGGTGATGATGCTCTACGGCTCGGCCAACCGCGA
>NZ_JAALEA010000110.1 GCF_014145145.1 Dietzia cercidiphylli | reverse complement strand
GGCGGCGGCGTGAGCGGAGATCCCCGCGGCGAACGGGTGCGTGGCGTCCACGACCACGCGGACCCCCTGCGTGGAGAGGTGGTCGCGGAGCCCCTCGACCCCGCCGAAGCCGCCGATCCGGACCCGGCCCACGGGCAGGCGCGGACGCGCCACCCTCCCCGCCAGGGACGAGCAGAACTCGTGACCCGCGTCCTGCAGCAGTCTCGCCAGCTCCCGCGCCTCAGCGGTCCCACCCAGGACGAGGATCACCGCTCCGACCCCGGCGGCAGGGACGGCATCTCCGGCGCGCCCTCGCGGGCCAGCTCCAGCAGGGCGTCCAGGTCGAGGTGCTCCTCCGCCAGATCACCCAGCAGGTCCAGTCGCCTCTCGCGTGCGGCGGCGAAGTCCACACCGGAGGGTTCGCGGACCCGGCCGACACGGGCCGCCACCTCCGCGAGGTAGGCCTGACGGAACCCGTCGGACTCGAGGCTCCCGTGCCACATGGTGCCCGCCACACCGTCGCGCCTCGCACCCCCGAGGAACTCGGGGTCCGCGCCGAGGCCGATCCGCCCGTGGTGGATCTCGTACCCGGCCGCCGCGTGACCGAGCGCCTCCCCGGTGGGCAGCCGCAGGACCTTCTCCGGCCCGAACTCCGTCTCCACGTCCAGCAGCCCGAGCCCGTCGACCTCCGCGCCCTCGGGACCCTCCACCCCCTCCGGGTCCCGGACGAGTCGGCCGAGCATCTGGAAGCCACCGCAGATGCCGAACACCGACCCCCCGGCGTGGGCGTGGTCGATCACCGCGCGGTCCAGACCGCGGGAGCGGAGCCAGGCCAGGTCGTCGATCGTCGCGCGCGTGCCGGGCAGGACCACCAGGTCCGCGCCCCGGACGGTCCGGGGGTCGGTGACGAACTCCACGTCGACGTCCGGCTCCAGCCCCAGCGCGTCGACATCGGTGACGTTGCTGATCCGGGGCAGCCGGATCACGGCGACCCGCAACGCCCGGCCGGCGTCGGCGCGGCGACCGCCGATGTCCAGCGCGTCCTCGGAGTCGAGCCACACGTCGGGGCTCCAGGGCAGCACTCCGTGGACCCGCCGTCCGGTGAGCGCCTCGAGGTGGTCCAGCCCCGGTCCGAGGAGCGAGGGGTCACCGCGGAACTTGTTGACGACGAAGCCTGCGACGAGCCGCTGGTCAGCCGGCTCCAGGAGTGCCACCGTGCCGTACATCGCGGCGAAGACCCCGCCGCGGTCGATGTCGCCCACCACGACCACCGGCATGTCGGCGTGACGGGCCAGGCCCATGTTGACGTAGTCACCGGCACGGAGGTTGATCTCGGCAGGACTGCCCGCGCCCTCGCACAGCACCAGGTCGACCCGGTCGGCCAGGTCGTCGTATGCGGCATGGGCGGCGGTGGCAAGATGCACGCGACCGTCGACGAAGTCCCTGGACGAGACCGTCCCGGCGGGGCGGCCCATCACCACCACGTGGCTGCGCCGGTCGCCGCCCGGCTTGAGCAGCACCGGGTTCATCGCCACCTCGGGCTCGGCGCGTGCCGCGAGGGCCTGGATCCACTGCGCGCGCCCGATCTCCCCGAAGCCCGCCGGCCCCCGGACGACCATCGAGTTGTTGGACATGTTCTGCGCCTTGAACGGCGCGACCCTGACGCCCCGCCGGGCGAACGCCCGGCACAGCGCCGTCACCACCACGCTCTTGCCGGCATCCGACGTGGTGCCGGCGACGAGGAGGGAGGCTGCCATGGGGATCGATCCTAGCCGCGCCCTCCCCCACCCCCGCCGAGGTGCTCCGCCGAGGGTCCGACAGGCCGCGACGGTGAGGGGAACCCCGCGTTCCTGCTGGTGACACGCCCGCCAAATGCCCAGCTCAGAACGTATTTGAGATCACTGCGGACAAATGCGCTCCGGCGGTTCGCAATATGGCACGCTCGGCCTCGTGCAGTTGTCCAGGTTCTCCGATCTCGCGCTCCGCGCCCTCATGCGTCTCGCCGTGGCCGACGGGCGCGGGGACCGGATGACCGCCGGGGGCATCGCCGAGTCGGTGAACGCGTCGACGAGCCACGTGGCCAAGACCGTCTCCCGGCTCGTGGAGCTCGGCCTCGTCGAGTCCCGGCGGGGCCGGGGCGGTGGTCTCGCGATCACCGAGGCCGGTCGTCAGGCGTCCGTCGGGCAGCTGCTGCGTGAGCTCGAGGGACCGGGCGAGGTCGTGCAGTGCGAGGGCCCGGCGCCCTGCCCGCTGGCCGGCAACTGCAGCCTCCGTCGAGCCCTGGCCGAGGCCCGCGAGGCGTTCTTCGCCGCCCTCGATCCACTCACCGTCGCGGGCATCGTCCACACCCCGACCCGGCAGGTCCTGCTCAGCCTGGGCCCCGCCCCCTGACCGGTCGGCGACCACCGACCCACACCCCATCGCAGCCCGGCCCCTCAGGATGCCCGGGCGACCCCGTCGCGCCCACTGGAGGAGATCCGCATGACCACGTCACTCACCTCGCTCGAGACGATCCTCGCCCACCCGCGGGAGCTCTCGCCGCACAACGTCCCGATCATCCGCGAGACGCTCCCGGTCATCGGGGCGCACATCGACGAGATCACCCCGGTGTTCTACCGCACGATGTTCGGCAACCACCCCGAACTGCTTCGCGACACCTTCAACCGCGGCAACCAGAAGCTGGGCGCCCAGCAGCGCGCACTCGCCGCCTCCATCGCCACCTTCGCGACACTGCTGGTGGACGGGAGGAGCCCGGTCGACATGCTCGCCCGGATCGGCCACAAGCACGCGAGCCTCGGGATCACCGCCGACCAGTACCAGGTGGTCCACGACAACCTCTTCGCCGCGATCGTGGAGGTGCTGGGCGAGGCGATCACCCCGGAGATCGCGGCCGCGTGGGACGAGGTGTACTGGATCATGGCCGGCGTCCTGGTGGACTTCGAGAACGCCCTCTACGCCGAGGCCCGGGTCGAGCCGGGAGACGTCTTCCGGACCGCCGTCGTCCTGGGCCGGGAGGACGTCACCGACTCCGTCACCGTGCTGACCCTCGGCGGTCCCGACGGTGGCGACCTGCCGGACTTCCGACCCGGCCAGTACACCTCCGTCGGCGTGGTGCTGCCCGACGGCGCGCGTCAGTTGCGTCAGTACTCGCTGTCGGCGGCGCCGGGGTCGGGCACGTGGCGGATCGGCATCCGCCGGGTCGACGCGGTCTCCGGTGGCGCGGGTCCGTGCCCCGCCGGTGAGGTCTCCGGGTGGCTGCACGCCCACGCCCGGGTCGGCACCACGCTCCAGGTCACGCTGCCGTTCGGTGACCTGGTCCTGGACGCCGCGGGAACCGGGTCGGGCCCGGACGCGGCACCGGTCGTCCTGTGCTCGGCCGGGATCGGCATCACCCCGATGCTCGGCATGATCGCTCACCTGTCGGCGACCGACGATCCCCGGCGCGTGCTGATCCTGCACGCGGACCGCTCGCCCGACCAGCACGTTCTGGCCGATGAGGTGGCCGGCGAGTCCTCGCTGCTCGCCGACGCCGAGGTGCACACCTGGTACGAGCACGGCGCGGACACGACCGCCGGACCGGGCGCGGTCCACCACGGCGTCATGGACCTCTCCTCCGTCGAGCTCCCGGCGGGCGCACACGTCTTCCTGTGTGGGCCCACCGGCTTCCTCCAGTCGGTGCGCGCGACGTTCATCGAGGCCGGCGTGCCCGAACAGCGGATTCACGCCGAGCTCTTCGCCCCCAACGACTGGCTGGTCTAGTCCCGCGGGTGTGCCCGACGACCGCCGCGCTCACGATCAGCCCCACGCGAGGGAGCACCCGCGGTCACAATGGGACCCGATGACCCCCTCTCACGACCACCAGCACGCCGAGTCATGCGTCGCGGCGGTGCCGCTCTTCGCCCGGCTCTCACCCCGGCAGCAGGCCGAGGTGGCCTCGATGGCGCGTCCGCTCCGCGTCGAGCGCGGCGAGTGGATCGTGCGCGCGGGGCAGTCGTCGCCGCGATTGCTCGTGGTGCACGAGGGGCTGGTCAAGGTGGGCCGCACGGCGGAGGACGGCCGCGAGGCCACGCTGCGCCTCCTCGGCCCCGGCGACGTCGAGGGCGAGAGCGGCTTCCTCACCGGGACACGTCCGGAGAACGACTGCGTCGCGCTCGACCCCACGACGATGTGCGTCTTCGAGCACGGTTCGCTGGCCGGGCTCCTGAACCGATACCCGGACATCGGCGCATCCATGCTGCGCTCGCTCGCCATCCGCCTGGAGTCCACCGAGCGGATGCTCGCGGCCCGCACGCTGGCCGACGTCGGCGCACGTCTCGCCTCATATCTGCTCGACCTGCCCGCCGTCCGAGGCGTCGACGGGGTGGTGACGGTGCGACTGCCGATGTCCAAGAAGGACGTGGCCACCTACCTCGGCACCATCCCCGAGACCCTGAGCCGCCGACTCGCCGCGCTCGGGCGCGAGGGTCTTGTCGAGGTGCGCGGAGCCGAGGTCGACCTGCTCGATCCGGAGGGACTGGAGGAGCGGGCGGGCGGGGCTTGACCTAGGTCATGGGAACCCTCCCGTTCGGGCGCTACCGTCTGAGACGTACCAGTTCAGACCAGGGAAAGGACCCCGTCATGAACGTCACCTCGATCTTCGGCACGCTGCTCGGACTCGTCGTCCGTGAGGCCTCCGCCCACTGCGACACCGAGGACGGCCCGGCCGTCACCGACGGCCGCCGTGCCCTCGACAGCGGCAACGTCAATGTCGCCCTCAAGTGGGTCCACCCCGGGGGCGAGGACGAGGTCCGCGCCGTCTTCGACAAGGTCCGGCGCGTCCGGGTCGCGGGCGGCGAGACCAGGGAGGTCGCCGACAGGTGGTTTCTCGAGACCTTGGTCCGCGTGCACCGCGCGGGCGAGGGCGCCGGCTTCAGCGGACTCGCGCCCGCCGGTGCCGGCGTCGACCCTCGGGTGGTGGCCGCCGACGAGGCGCTGGAGCTCGGCAGCATCGAGCCCCTCAGGGGCCTGGTCGACGAGGACCGGTGGGACGAGCTCGAGCGTCGTTTCGACCACGCCATCGCGCTCAGGGGCTTCGACCCCGACGACCTCGTCGCCGCCCGCGAGTACATGGACGCCTACGTGCGATTCTTCAAGTACGCCGAGGGGCACGACCACGACCACCACGGTCACGACCACCACGAGCACGCGCCCTGATGTGGTGGCTCACCCGCGTCCGATCCGACTCAATGGAACCGACCCTGCGTGCCGGGCGGCTCGTTCTCACCAGGTCGCTCCGCCGGTCCACACCGATCCGCCGGGGCGACCTGGTCGTGGTGGATCACGCCGAGGTGGTCGGCCGCGTGCTCAAGAGGGTGGTCGGCCTGCCCGGCGAGCGCATCGAGATCGACGGCGGCGCGGTCCGCGTGGACGGCGTACCCCTCGAGGAGTTGTACGCCTCGTCGTCGTACTACCGCGGTGACTTCCACGTCCCGGCCGGGCACTATCTCCTCCTGGGTGACAACCGCGACTCCTCCTCCGACGGCCGCACCTGGCGTCAGCCCTACGTCGAGAGGTCGGCCATCACGGGTCGGCTCAGCGGGCGATGCCTCACCGCGTGACGTCGAGAACCCGGGTTTCAGTACCCCGGGTCACTCCGGCAGCGCGTCCAGTCCGGCACCCTCGAAGGTCCGGCGGCCGCGTTCGGAGGTCACGAGCTCGCGGAAACGGTCGGCCGCCACCCGTTCGGCCTCGCCCCCGGGCCCGCTCTCCCCGCTGGGGACGCGGGCCAGGACGTACCGGGTCGTTCCCGCCGACCGCATCAGGTCCCGCTCGCGACCCTCGGGACTGACGGGCGCCACCCACCCGTGCGAGCTCGCGACGTCAGTGCGGTAGACGATCCCGACGTCCATCTCGTTGTCCGCGAGCCGGGCACTGAGCGCGCGGGACCCCTCTTCCCATGTGACGTTCGTCGGCTCTACCGCCGAGACGGAGAGCACCTTCTCGGTCGCCCTGCCGCACGGGGTGTCCGGCGCACACAGGCCCACGCGCAGGTCCGGGCGGGACAGGTCGCCCAGTCCGCGCACGCCTTGGGGGTTTCCGGACGGTACCGCCACGACCACGTGGTTCCGGGCGAAGATCTGCGGTTCCGCGGCGGCTCCCTGTGCCACGGCGAGGTCCATCACCTCCTCGCTCGCGGAGGCGAAGACGTTGAGGTCCGTGCGGTCGGACAGCCCCTCGGCGATCTCGTCCGACCGCCCCAGTTCGAGGTGGACCCGGACCCCGGGATTCTCCTCCTCGAAGATCTGGATGAGGTCGGTGAACGCGACGGACAACGACGGCGCGGCGGCCACGCCGAGCGAGACGGTCGCGGTGGCCTCCGGTTTCTCGGTCGCACACGCGAGCCCGGAGCACACCAGGGCCACGCCCACCACCGCGATCCCCTGACGCCGACCCACCGGTCAACCCCCGGCGAAGGGGGGCAGGATGTCGATCACGGAGACCCCGTCGATCGAGGCGAGGGGGTCGCGCGTGGTCTCCTCGCCGATGAGGAAGGACGACACCGTGACGATGCTGGCCAACGGCTCACCGTGCCTCTCGCAGACCTCCCGGGCCAGTTCACCGATGGTCGTCGCGTCCGTGTGGAGGCGCTCGCGGGCGGTGCCGGCCGCGTCCTCGGCCGCCGCGTAGTACCCCACGGTGATCATTCTCGATGTCCTGCTCACGGTGTCGACTCTAGCCCGTGCCCCCGACGCGCCGCCGCCGCTTTCGGTGACACGTCATCCGCCTATGGCGCCCATCGACCGGCGCGGCCGGTGGAACGCCGTCCCACCGATGCCGTGTCCGGCCTGCTTACCCCACATCGCCCCGCGCCACACCCGGGCGATCTCCGCGTCCTGCGCCCCGGAGCGCAACACACCCAACACGTCGGTCTCGTCATCACTGAACAAGCAGGATCTCACGGTCCCCTCGGCGGTCAGCCGCGTCCGGTCACAGGCCGCGCAGAAGTTGCGGGTGACGGTGGCGATCACCCCGACGTGGGCCGGGGACCCCGCGACCGAGCGTCCGGCCACCTCCCACAGTTCGGCCGGGGCGGACGGGTCCTCGCGACCGGCGGGCACCAGGTCGAAGCGCGCACCCAACACGTCGAGCAGCTCCTGCGCCGTGACCATCTCGACCCTGGACCAGGTGTTGTCGGCGTCGAGCGGCATCTCCTCGATGAACCGCAGCTGCACGCCCTCCTCGAGAGCCCATTCCAGCAGGTCGGGAGCCCCCGGCAGGGTGGCCCTCATCGGCACGGCGTTGACCTTGACCGGGGCGAGTCCCGCCTCGACCGCGGCACGGACCCCGCGGAGCACCGACGGCAGCCGGTCGCGACGGGTGAGCTCGGCGAACTCGAGGCGGTCGACCGTGTCCAGGGAGATGTTGATCCGGTCGAGCCCGGCCTCGACCAGTGCGCCCACCCGGTGCTCGAGGCCCACGCCGTTGGTGGTGAGGGCGACCGGAAGGTCAGGGCACGCCTCCCGGGTCCCGGCGACGATCCTCTCGAGGTCCTGCCGCATCAGGGGTTCGCCGCCGGTGAAGCGCACCTCGCGGACCCCGAGGTCGTGATGCGCCAGCGTGACCAGCCGGATCACCTCGTCGGTGGTCATGCGTGCGGCCTCCGGGATGGGCGGCAGCCCCTCCTCCGGCATGCAGTACGTGCAGCGCAGGGAGCACTTCTCCGTCAGCGACACGCGCAGGTCCCGCCCGGTGCGACCGAAGGTGTCGATGAGCAACGGGGTGGCCGGCCGCGCGCCGTCGGGGCGCGGCCGAGGGCTCGGGATGTCGGTCGCGGTCACGCGCACCTCCGATCTGCCGGGCGTTCTGGTCGAGTGTAGGCGCGTGAGCGCCACCCCGCCGTCTACCTCTCCGGCACCTCCACCTCCGGGTTCGGCCCGAGGAGGGTGAGCTCGTGGATCTCGTCGCGCTCGGCCTGCGCTCTCAACTGCGGCGCGATCAGCCGGGCGAGGTGGTACCCCAGCACCACCACGAGGGTGCCGAGCGCGATCCCGCCGAGCTGGAAGTCGTCCGTCACGGTCAGGGTCGTATCGCCCACGGCGATCACCACGCCCGCCGCCACCGGGACCAGGTTGAGCGGGTTGCCGAAGTCGACCCGGTTCTCCTTCCAGATCTTCGCCCCGAGCAGGCCGATCATCCCGTAGAGCACCACGGTGATCCCGCCCAGCACGCCGCCGGGCGTCGCCGAGATCACCGCGCCCAGCTTGGGCGAGCAGCCCAGGAGGATCGCGGTCAGCGCCGCCACCACGTACGCGGCCGTGGAGTAGACCTTGGTCGCGGCCATCACCCCGATGTTCTCGGCGTACGTCGTCGTCGCCGATCCGCCGAACGAGGTGGCCAGGACGGTGCCCGCACCGTCGGCGGCCAGGGCGCGGCCCATCAGGCCGTCGGTCTCGGTGCGCGTGATCTCGCCGATCGCCTTGACGTGACCCGCGTTCTCGGCGATCAGGGCGATGATCCCGGGGACGATCAGCAGCACGAACGCCAGGGAGAAGTCGGGCGCGTGGATGCCCACCACGCCCGCGGCCTCGTCGGTCATGGGCGGCAACCCGAGCCACGGCGCGTCCCCGACGCCCGACCAGTCCACCCGCAGGTGCTCGGTCACCTCGCCGGCGGTGGCGCTGAACGAGGTGATCGGACCGGTCACCAGGTCGAGCACCCAGGACAGGACGTAGCCGAAGATCAGCGCGAGGAAGATCGCGATCCGGCCGGCGAAGCCCTTCAGACCCACCGTCATCAGGATCAGCGCGACCATCACCGTCAGCGCCACCCACTGGTCCTGCGGCCAGTAGGTCTCGGCCACCACGGGTGCCAGGTTGAAGCCCAGCAGCATCACCACGGCGCCGGTGACGACCGGGGGCAGCACGGCGGTGACCACGCGCCCGCCCACCACGTGCACGATGACGCCGACCACGGCGAGGGTCGCACCCGCCACCAGCATCGCGCCGGTGACCTCCGCGCTCGTACCGCCCTGCGCGCGGATCGCCGCGACCGCCCCGACGAACGCCACCGAGGTGCCCAGGTAGCTGGGGACCTGCCCCTTGACGATCGCCAGGAACAGCAGCGTGCACACGCCGGAGAAGAGGATCGCGAGCTGCGGGTTGAGCCCCATGATGATGGGGAAGACGAACGT
>NZ_JAALEA010000010.1 GCF_014145145.1 Dietzia cercidiphylli | reverse complement strand
GTGAACGTCGACGCGGTGATGGTGCGGGAGGCGTCCGAGGCCAGGAACAGCACCGAGTCGGAGATGTCGTCCGTGGTGGCCATGCCCATCCCCAGGATCGGCGTGAAGTGCGGGAGGAACTGGGGCATGTTGGTGAACACGTCGTGGGCCGCCGGGTCGTCGGCACCCATGGGGGTCAGCACGCCGTAGGGGTGGATCGTGTTGACGCGGATCCGGTGCTCACCGAGCTCCTTGGCCGCGGTCTGCGCGAGGCCCACCACGCCGTACTTGGAGGCCGAGTAGGGCGACTGGACCGGCATGGCCTTGAGTCCGGCGACGGAGCTCACCAGGACGATCGATCCACCGTTGTCCGCCGCGAGCATGTGCGGGATGGTGGCCTTGAGGGTCTTCCAGTACCCCGTGAGGTTGATGTCGATCGTGTCCTGCCACTGCTGCTCGTCGATCTCCCAGACCTTGCCCCAGTTGCAGATGCCGGCGTTGGCGATCACCACGTCCAGACGGCCGCCGAACTGCTCGACCCCGCGGGCGACCAGGTCCTGCTGGAACGCCAGGTCGCGGACGTCGCCGATCTCGACGAGGATCTCCCCGCCCTCCGCGCGGACCTTCTCGACCGTCTGCGCGAGGTCGTCCTCGGTGGCCGCCTTGTAGCCGACGTGCTCGGACGGCGAGGCGCACAGGTCCAGTCCGATGACACTGGCACCCTCCCGGGCGAAACGGATGGCGTGCTTGCGGCCCTGGCCGCGGGCGATGCCGGTGATGTAGACGACCTTGCCGTCGAAGTCTCCCATGGACTGTGGTTCCTTTTCCTCTACGGACGTAACAGGGAGGCCCGGCGGACCGCCCACCGGGTCACTCTCCCAGGCGACGCATGAACCCGTCGGGGATCACGTAGTCATCCCTGGTGAGCTCCGAGATCGAGGACTTGCTCAACCCGATCAGGCTGGAGTCCAGGCCCGAGCGCAGGACGTCCAGGACGTTCTCCACGCCGGCCTGGCCGTTGGCGCCCAGGCCCCACAGGTACGCGCGGCCGATCATCACGGCGCGGGCGCCCAGGGCGAGCGCCTTGGCCACGTCCGAACCGCGCCGGATCCCGCCGTCCATCAGCACCTCGACCTGACCGTCGACGGCGTCGACGATCGGTGCGAGGCAGCGGATCGAGGCCGGGGTGCCGTCGAGGTTGTTGCCACCGTGGTTGGAGACCGAGATCGCGCTGACGCCGGCGTCGACGGCACGCCGGGCGTCGTCGATGCGGGTGATGCCCTTGAGCATGACCGGCCCGTCGTAGTTGTCCACGACCCACGCGATGTCCTCCCACGTGGCCGGCGGGGTACCCATCCACTCGCCGTAGGCGCCGAAGAAGGTCGGACCCATCTCGCCCTGGTGCACGAGGTTCGGCGTGGTCAGGTCGGGGAAACGCTTGTTGGTCACCACGTCACGCGCCCACTCGGCGGCCCAGCGCGGACGCACCGCGATCTCCGGGGCGAGGGTGAGCATCGCCTTGGCGTCGAGCTTCTCCGGGATGGTCGGACTGCCCCAGTCGCGCCCCATGGAGAACGACCAGTCGGTGGTGAGGATGACGCCCGCGGCGCCGGCGGCCTTGGCCCGCTCGAGGCGCTCGAGGACCTTCTCCTTGCCGCCGAGCCAGTACACCTGGAAGAAGGTCTGCGGGTTCGCGGCGATGACCTCCTCGATCGGCTTGGAGGCGAAGGAGCTCAGTCCCATCGCGGTGCCGCGCGCGGCGGCCGCGCGGGCCACGTCGACCTCACCGTCCGGGGTCACGGCCTGGACCCCGGTCGGCGAGATCATCACCGGGAGGCTGATCGGCTGCCCCATCACCGTGGTGGCCATGTCCCGCTCGGCCTTGGCCCCGATCACGTGCGGCTTGGGACCCAGCTCGGCGAACGCGGCCGTGTTGTCGTCGATCGTCACGCCCTGCTCACTGCCGGCCACCAGCGCCATGTAGACGCTCCGGGGCAGCTTCTTCTTGGCGCGGCGCTGGGCCTCGGCGACCGATTCGAACCAGGGGTTGCGGCGCCAGGGGTTGGCCTCGGCGATCTTCGACAGGCGTGACACGGGAGAGGGCTCCTTCGGGGGGAGGACGTGGGCGGTGGCGGGTCGGCCGGCCGACTCAGACGGGGGACTCGTCGCACAGGCTGGTGGGCCTGCGCGGCGGGGTGGTGACGAGGGTCAGCGGGACCGGGCCGGTGGGCTGCTTGCGCGCCGCCAGCCCCTTGACCCGGGAGTGGTCCTGTGACGGCGAGGGGATGCTGCGCTCGGCCGCGAGCAGTCCCTCGCCGTAGCCCTGGACGCACTCCGGGTCTGGCCCGTCCATGGGCAGGCCGGTGAAGAACTTGGCCGCCATGCAGCCGCCGCGGCAGCTGTCGTAGAAGTTGCAGGACGCGCAGGCCCCGGCCGACTGGGGCTCACGCAGCTCGCGGAAGAGCTCCGAGGTCTGCCAGACGCTCTCGAAGCCGCCGTCGGAGACGATGTTGCCGGCGAGGAACTCCTCGTGGATCGCGAACGGGCAGGCGTAGACGTCCCCGATCGGGTCGATGAGGCACACCACGCGGCCCGCGCCGCAGAGGTTCAGGCCGGGCAGCGAGCCCTGGCCGTCGCCGAAGGCCGACAGGTGGAAGAAGCTGTCACCGGTGAGGACGTTCGACCCGTGCTCGACCAGCCAGTCGTAGAGGTCCTTCTGCTGCTCGGGGAGCGGGTGGAGGTCGTCCCACACGTCCGCTCCGCGGCCGGAGGGGCGCAGGCGGGTGATGCGAAGGGTGGCGTCGTACTTGTCCGCCAGGGCCTTGAACTCGTCCAGCTGGGTCACGTTCTCGCGGGTGACCACCACCGAGATCTTGGCGTCGGTGAAGCCGGCGTTCTTGAGGTTCTCGAGGGCACGGACCGCCATGTCGAACGAGCCCGGGCCGCGGACCGCGTCGTTGACCTCGGCGGTGGCACCGTCGATGGAGATCTGCACGTCGACGTAGTCGCTCGCGGCCAGTCGCTGCGCCACCTTCTCGTCGATGCGCACGCCGTTGGTGGAGAACTTCACGCCCACCTGGTGGCTGGTCGCGTAGTCGACGAGCTCCCAGAAGTCGGGGCGGACGGTGGGCTCGCCACCGCCGATGTTCACGTAGAAGACCTGCATGCGCTGCAGCTCGTCGATGATCGCCTTGCACTGCTCGGTGCTCAGCTCGCGGGGGTCGCGCTTGCCCGAGGAGCTCAGGCAGTGCACGCACGCGAGGTTGCAGGCGTAGGTGAGCTCCCAGGTCAGACAGATGGGGGCGTCGAGGCCGCGCTCGAACTGGTCCACGAGGCGGCCGACGGGGGCGGGGGCCGCCGGGCGGCTGAGCGTGCTGGTCATGAGGTCTCCTCGATCATGCGCGAGGCGGCGAGCTGGCCGAGCGCGTGCAGGTACAGGCGGGCGGTCCCGGGGTCGTCGATCGGTACACCGGCGGCCGCGCAGGCGGCGCGGGCGGTGGGGTGGTCGGCGAGGATGCGGACCACCTCGACGATGGTCGGCGACTTGAGAAAGCTGAGCTTGCGGGTGTGGAAGTGGTAGAGCAGGGCCCCGAACGGCTCGGGACGCAGCGCCACTCCGGGGTGCAGGCGCCAGCCGGCGTCGAGATCGAAGGCCGCGGGCGCGGCGTCCTGTCCGGCGCCGGCCGGCGCTGCTGCGGAGGTCATGTCAGTAGACCCCACACATACCGTCGATCGAGACCTCCTCGATGAGGGCCTCCTCCAGCACTACCTCGGTGTTCTGGGTGTTCTCCACGGCGGTTCCTCTCGTCAACGCGGTTGGGTTCCTCACCACTCCAGGTGAGACCTGCATCATATTGGCACCTAGTGCCAATTGCAATGGTCAATGCACGGTCCGCGTCCGGGATGGCTCTAGGCTTGTCGATCATGGGAATGTCGGAGTCTGACGACAGTCGCGTCCCCGGGCGACGACCGTCCACGACGCGCGCCTCGATCGTGGCGGTGGCGTTGAGGCTGTTCGCGCGCCAGGGATACGACGCGACCAGCGTCGACGAGATCGCCGAGGCCGCACACATCTCCCGGCGGACCCTCTTCCGGTACTTCCCGGGGAAGGCGGCGATCGCGTGGGGCGAGTTCGACGTGCAGATGGACGGGATGCGGCGACAGCTGGCCGAGATCCCCGGCTCGACCCCGCTCCGGGACGCGCTGGCGGACTCGCTCGTCGCGTTCAACACCTTCCCGGACTCCGAGACCCAGGTGCACCGCCTGCGGATGGGACTACTGCTCGGGGTGGACGAACTCCAGGCCCATTCGACGCTGATGTACGCGGACTGGCGGAGGGCCGTCGCGGAGTTCGTGGCCGCGCGTCGCGGGGAGACCGTGCACGATCTGATCCCGGCCGCCACGGCTCACGCCGCGCTCGGGATCGCCCTCTCGGCGTACCGGCGCTGGGTCGACGAGCCCGACGCCGACCAGGCCCGGCTCCACGAACTCCTCAGGCAGGGGACGTGCATCCTGGCCTGAGGCGGCGGGCCGGCGGTGGGCACCGCGGTGCGTCAGGCGGTGCGCGACACCCGGAACCTACCGGGGAGTAATATCGGCTGGATGACCGACACCGCACCCGTCCAGCCCGCACCCACCCAGACGTACCGCCTCTGGCAGAAGGCCACCCGGCTGCCCTTCGGCTCGCGCCTGTTCAGCGCGGCCGTGAGCCTCAAGGCCCCCTACTTCCGCACCGTCCTCCCGCACGTGGTGGACGTGCGGCCCGGACGCTGCGAGGTGCGCGGCCCGGGCTGGTGGGGCAACCGCAACCACATCGGCACCTTCCACGTGATCGCCGCCCTCAACCTGGCCGAGATGGCGATGGGCGTGCTCGCCGAGGCCACCGTGCCGGCCACCCACCGGTGGATCCCCGTGGGCATGAACGTGCGCTACCCGGCCATGTCGACCGGCGGCCTGACCGTCACCGCCGAGTGGACCGAGATCCCCGACTTCTCGGCCATCACCAGCGGGCAGGACATCGACGTCCCGTTGCGCTTCGTCGACGACGCCGGCGTCGAACCGGTGGTCGGCTCCATCACCATCCGGGTCTCCCCCAAGACCAAGCGCTGACGGTCGCGGGCGCGTCAGTCGCGGGTCCGGGCGTCGAAGGCCTTGACGGCGATCGGGGCGATGATCACCGTCAGCCCCACGATCCACAACAGTGACGCCAGGACCGGGTGCTGCAACGGCAGCGCGGCATCCGGTCCGACGGCGGGGGCGTTGCCCCAGAGCTCACGCATCGCCTGGACGACCGAGGCCAGCGGGTTCCACTCGGCGACCGGCCGCAGCCACGACGGCATCGACTCCGGGGGCGCGAAGGTGTTGGCGAGGAACGTGATGGGGAAGATCGTGGTGAACATGACACCGTTGACCGCCTCGATGGTCTTGAGCCGGGAGCCCACGACGATCCCGATCCAGATCATGACGAACCCGAAGCCCAGCAGGATGAGGTAGCCCAGCACGGCGTCGACGATCCCGCTCCGGATCCGCCACCCCACGACGAGCCCCGTCAGCGACATCACCACCACTCCGATGGAGGAGTGGATGAGGCTGGACGCGCTACGCGCGATGAGGATCGACGCTCGCTGGATGGGCAGGGTCCGGAAGCGGTCGATGATCCCCTTGTTGAGGTCGTTGCACAGTCCCGCGGCCACGACGAACGAGGAGAACGCCATGGTCTGCGCCATGATGCCCGGCAGCAGCCACTCGCGGTAGTTCACGCCGCCGGCCACCGCGATCGCGCCGCCGAAGACGAAGGCGAACAACAGGACGAACATCACCGGCTGGATGGTGACGTCCGCCAGGTTCTCCGGCTGGCGCCGGATGTGGAAGAGGTTGCGGCGCACCAGCGCGGAGATCTGCCGGCTCAGCGGCGGCCCCTCGTGACGGACCGGCATCGCGAACCGCTCGTGGGTGGCCGAGGTGTGGGTGGGGTCGGCGACGGTGCTCATACCCGGTTCTCCTGTTCGATGGTCTCGACGTCCGCGGCGTCCGCGGTGTCCTCGGCCCTGCGTCCGGTGAGGGACAGGAAGACGTCGTCCAGACTGGGGCGCTGCAGGCCGATGTCGTCGAGTTCGATGCCGGCGTCGGTGAACGCGGTGGCGATCCCCGCCAGCGCCGAGACGCCCTCCGACGGCGCGGTGAGCCGACGCGCGTCGCGGTCGACGTGCAGTTCCCCGATCCGGCCGTCGAGGACGCGGACGGCCTCGTCGACGTCGTCCGGCCTCGAGACGGTGATGACCAGGCTGGCCGCACCGGAGCGGTCCTTGAGCTGCAACGGGGTGCCCTCGGCGATGACGCTGCCGTGATCGATGACGATCACCCGGTCGGCCAGCTGATCGGCCTCGTCGAGGTACTGCGTGGTGAGCAACAGTGTGGTTCCGTCGCGGACCAGGTCGCGCAGGACGTCCCATAGTTCGTTGCGCGAGCGGGGGTCGAGCCCGGTGGTCGGCTCGTCCAGGAACAGCACGGGCGGGGCCGCGACGAGGCTGGCCGCCAGATCGAGCCGGCGCCGCATGCCCCCGGAGTAGCTCTTGGCGACCTTGGTCGCGGCGTCGCTGAGCGAGAACTTCTCCAGTAGCTCGTCGGCGCGCGTCTTGACCATCTTCTTGGGCAGGCCGTACAGGTCCCCGATGAGGCGCAGGTTCTCGCGCCCGGTGAGCAGCTCGTCGACGGTGGCCGCCTGCGCGGTCAGGCCCATGGCCTTGCGCACCTCGGCCGGGGCACCCATCACGTCGTGCCCGGCGACGCGGGCGGTGCCGGAGGTGGGCGGGCTCAGGGTCGTCATCATGCGGATGGTGGTGGTCTTGCCGGACCCGTTGGGCCCCAGCAGTCCGAGGACCGATCCGGTGGGGACGGAGAAGGAGATGTCATCGACGGCGGTGAAGTCGCCGAATTTCTTGACGAGGTGTTCCGCCTCGATCGCCGGGGCGTCGGACGCCAGTCTGGTACTCACTCGCCAAAGAGTGCCGCGCCGGGAAACGGTAGTCAATACGCAGGTCCGCCAATGAGGACCGATCGCGTCCTATGGCTTGCTGGTCACCGTGTGGAACGCCACGACCGGGGCAACGTATCGTGGGGAGGTTGCCGCGCTACGTCTCGCGTCCCGCGGCGAACCGTCTCTCGAACAAAGGATGACCGGTACCCATGAGCCCCATGTCGACCATCCCGCCGACGATCGCCCGTTCGTGGCTGCTCCTGCCTGCCGACAAGTCCGAGCGCTTCGACGCGGCCGTGAACTCCGAGATGGACGTCGTCGTCCTGGACGTCGAGGACGGGTGCCGCCAGTCGGAGAAGGAACGCGCTCGTCGTGAGGTCCGCCAGTGGCTCGAGGCCGGCAACCACGCGTGGGTCCGGATCAACGACGTCCGCTCCCCCGAGTGGGAGAAGGACCTCATGGCCCTGGGCCACTGCCCCGGCCTCGACGGCGTGATGCTGGCCAAGACCGAGAACCCGGAGCACGTCTCGCTGACGGCCGCCCGGTTGGCCGCGGACACCCCGATCGTCGCCCTGGTCGAGTCCGCCGACGGTCTGGCCGCCGCCACGGAGATCGCCAAGACCGACCAGGTGGTGCGCCTGGCGTTCGGCATCGGTGACTACCGCCGCGACACCGGGATCGGGTCCTCGCAGATCGCCATGGCCTACACCCGGTCGCAGTTCGTGGTGTCCAGCCGGGTCGCGCGCGTGGCTCCGCCGATCGACGGGCCCACCATCTCCAACGACACCCAGGTCCTCATGGACGCCGCCGAGCACGCGGTCGAGATGGGCATGACCGGCAAGCTGTGCCTGCGGGTGGACCAGGCCCCGTACATCAACGAGGTCCTGTCCCCCTCGGCCGCCGACGTCTCGTGGGCCGAGTCAGTGATCGACGAACTGGGGCCCGGCGGCGAGCGGTGCCGCGACGGCGCGGACCTTCCGCGGCTGGCCCGCGCGCAGAAGATCGCGCACCTCGCGCAGGCCTACGCCGTCGCGCGCTGACCCGCCTCGGGGGCGAGTCAGCTCAAGGGGCGAGTCGCCGGTGACAAGCGGCAGTTCCGGATCGCCGGCCCAGGCGGTCATGGAGCCGTCGTACACCGCGACGTCCTCCCGGCCGACGAGCGCCAGAGCGTGCGCGACCCCGGTCGCCGCAGTAGGTCACGACGGTCCGGTCGTCGAGCAGGCCCGCGGCCTCGAACTCGCGGCGAAGCTAACGCGTCGCTGCACTGAGGTCAGTGGACCCGCTGCAGCCGTACGTTGACGAACTCGCCGAGGCCCCAGCGGCCCAGCTCGCGGCCGTAGCCCGAGCGCTTGACGCCGCCGAAGGGCAGGCCGGCCATGGTGGTGCCGTGCTCGTTGACGTAGGCCATCCCGACCTCGAGCTTCTCGGCCACCTCGGAGGCCTTGTCGGTGTCGGCCCCCCACACCGAGCCGGACAGGCCGAAGGGCGTGTCGTTGGCGACGCGCACGGCCTCGTCGACGGAGTCGTAGCCGTACACCATGGCGACGGGGCCGAAGATCTCCTCGGTGTAGGCGTCCATCTCCGGGGTGATGCCGGTGAGGACGGTGGGCTCCATGAACGCACCCGGTCGATCGATCGCGCGGCCTCCGGTCACGAGGGTCGCGCCCTGCTCGACGGCGCGCTCGACCTGCTCGACCACCCCGTCGCGGGCGTCCTCCGAGGACAGCGGTCCGAGCCCGGTTCCCTCGTCGGCCGCGGGGCCGACCTTGGTCCCCTCGTACAGGTCGCGGAGCTTGCCCACGAAGTCGTCCTTCATGTCCGCCGGAACGAACATCCGCTTGGGCGAGTTGCATGCCTGGCCGCAGTTCGACAGCCGCGCCTTGCCGACGGTCTCGACCAGCTCGTCCAGGTCGTCGGTGTCCAGGACGATGAGCGGGTCCGAGCCGCCCAGTTCGAGAACGCTGGTGGTGAGGTTCTCCCCCGCCACCTTGGCCACGGCGGCGCCGGCGCCCTCGCTGCCGGTGAGCGAGACGCCCTTGATCCTGGGGTCGGCGATCATCTCGGCGACCGTGTCGCTGGAGGCGTAGACGTTGACGTACGCGTTCTCCGGAAGCCCGGCCGCGCGCTGCACCTTCTCTATTGCCGCGGAGGAGCGCGCGCAGATGCTGGCGTGCTTGAGCACGATGGTGTTGCCCAGGAGCAGGTTGGGGGCCGCGAACCGGGCCACCTGGTAGTAGGGGTAGTTCCACGGCATCACGCCGACCAGGGGTCCGACCGGTTCGTGGGTCACGCGATTCAGGCGGGCGCCCGGCACGTCCAGCGTCTCGGGCTCCAGCAGCGCGGGGCCGTGCTCGCCGTACCAGCGGTAGATCGAGGCGGCGAGCTTGACCTCCCCCTGCGCCTGGTCGGGCAGTTTGCCCATCTCGGTGGTGATGGCCTTGGCGAGCTCGTCGGCGTGCTCGTCGAAGGCGTCCGCGATCGCCAGGAGGATCCGCGCCCGCTCCGCGACGTCGGTGGCGCGCCAGGAGGTGAACCCCTCGGTGACGGTGGACAGGATCCCGTCGACGTCGTCGGTCTGGTCGTACTGGCTGTCGGTCGTTCCCGTTGACGGATCGTGGGTGACGTACATGTGGGTCCTCCCGTGGTTCGCGTCCGCCGGGTGATCGACCCGGCTCTACGTCCGACGGTAGGACAGCCTTGCCTCGCCTGCATCCGGTCGGGGGGTGCGGCGGCCGCGCGGAGCCCGGTCATCACACCGACGGTGACCGAGACTCCGCGCCGCTGTGCCTCCACTCAGGGTGAGGCCACTCGGAAAGGGGCCGTCATGCCCATCCCTGGGCGGCGCGACGGTCGGCATCCGCCATACCCTGGTTTCCCTGACTCGCTGCCCGCGAGATCTCCGCGAGCATCGCCTGCAGGGCGGCGGCGGCCTGGTCCCAGTCGTTCTGGTGGGCCTGATAGGCGACAGCGGCGTCGCCCTCCCATTCGGCGACGAGCGGTGCGAGGTACGCCCTGAGATCGTCGAGGGTGGTGCGCAGCGCCGTTGACGCCGAACCGACCTGGCCGACGAGCGCCTCGATCGGGCCGTGGTTATAGGTGATCTGTCCTGAGGTCATGAGAATTCTCCCGACTGGAGGTGGGTGGTCAGATGTTCAGAGGGCCGGAGGCGCCGACCCGGCTGATCGCCTGCGCGGAGTCCTGATCGGCGGCCTCGAACGACGTGCTGTTGGTCCGCATGGTCTCCGAGATTCCCGCCAGGGCGGTGTTGAGCTTGGTGCTCTGCTGCTGCCACTCCGCCATGATCGTCGCGAACCGGGCCTGGGCCGCACCCCGCCACACCGACCCTCCGAGCTGCGACACCGAATCCCGGACGTTCCCGAGCAGTCGATCGATCTCAGTGTTCACGTCGTCGACCCGTCTGGCCGCGGTGTCCATGGTCCCGATGTGGGTGTTGAAACCGGCCATCTCGTCCTCCCCTTTGTGGTCCTGCGGCCCCTTCCTGGGTCCGTCACAGTGTTCGACGTCCCCGGGGCCGGGTTCGGTTCCATCCGCCACGACGACCACCCGGGGGGGCGACTCAGACTCCCTCGTGTAACCGGAGAGCGGCCTCGACCGGAGCGAGATCCGGAACGACGAAGGAGAGCAACCGCGCCTGATCGCAGGCGTCCACCACCCGCTCGGCGTTGCGTCCGCGGGCCAGGATCTCGGTGGAGCCGGTGCCCGCCTCCCGCCGCCCACGCCGTAGCGCGGTCACCGCCTCGAGCACACGGGGCACCTCGTCGTCGCGCATCGAATCCCGGCACGGATCCCACCGGTGGACGATGGTCCGGTCGATCAGGGTCAGCTCCCCCCGCGTGCGTTCGACGAGGCTCACAGTGGTCCTCGCGGCGCAGGCCTCCACGCACACCGCCCAGCGGGCCGAGGATGAGGGCAGCGCCTCGGCGGTCACCAGCGCCGCGCGGACGATGTGGGGTGACACACCCAGGCCCTCCGCAGCGGATGCCAATCGGGCGGAGCGGGTGTTGCCCCACCCACTGGGAACGATGAGCACCACTCCGTCTCCGTCCCCCGCCGCGCCCCACCGCAGGGCCCGGGAGACCGGAGCCGCCAGGAGTTCCTCCACGGGGACGGAGAGCCCGGCCACGTCGGTGCGATCCCGGTGAGCGCCCGCCAGCGGGTCCGGCAGACAACGGTCCGGGTGCCGGAGGGCGACGGAGTCGACCCGCTCGGAGCACTCGATCCGATCGCCCCCGGGTGGTAGCGCGGAACCGTCTGCACCTGCGAGGACGGAGGTGGGCGCGACCGCCGGGGAGAGAACGGTCGACGCCGACGCCGACGCCACCGACAGTCCGGAACAGGAGAGATCGACCGCGATGGTCGCGCCCACGGGGGTCACGGTTCCGCGAGTGCGGTCTGCACCAGTCGGACGCCCCCGTTGCGGGTGACGAGCCTGCCCCGACCCGCCGGCAGGTGGGTGGGACGTACTCCTCCGAGAAGGGGGCCCTCCTCGCGGCTCCCGGACATGATGAGGCCGGCGCCGCCCAGGTCCCGGATCCCTCCCACGAGACCGTCGTACAGCGCGCGCGAGGAACCCGCGGTCCTCCGCGCGAGAACCACGGAGAACCCGATGTCGCGGGCGTGCGGGAGGAATCGGGTCAGCGCGGACAGCGGGTTCCCCGCACCGGTGATGACGAGGTCGAGGTCGTCGACGATCAGGTGGATTCGCGGACCGTTCCACCACGAGCGGGCGCGTAGTTGCTCCGGCGTGATCCCGACGCCGGGCATCCGGCCCTCGAGGATCTGGACCAGGTGATCGACCATCGGCACCAGCGCCGTCTCGGTGGCGGCGTATCCCGCGAGATGATCGCCCTCGATCTCGCCCAGCATGGTGCGGCGGTAGTCCACCACGATGACCTTCGCCGCCTGTGGGCTGTTGCCGGCGACCAGCCCCCGGGTGACGGCCCGGAGAACAGAGGTCTTGCCGCATTCCGAATCGCCGAGCACCAGCATCAGCGGGTCCGCCTCGAGGTCCGCGTAGACGACCTTGAGGTCGGATTCGTCCACACCGAGAGGCACCCGCGTCCGTGTGCCGTCCGGACCCGGGCGCGCCAGACCCGCGAGTTGGGCGTACGGCAGGACCTCCGGGAGCATTCTGACCGGCGCCGCGTTGACGGGGCCCACCAGGGCCCGCCACCGCTGCGCCAGGTGCCGGGAGGCCGAGACGGTGGCGTCGGCGATGCCATCCGGGTCGACGAGTCCGTCGAGCCGGGGTTGGTAGACGAGCATGTGGTGGCGTTCGCGGGTCAACCCCCGGCCGGGAGAGGCGGGGACGGTCATCGCCGCCCGGCGGTCGATCATCGAATCCGTGGGATCACCCAGCCGGAGTTCGACACGGGTACCGAGCGCGTCCCGCAGCGCCGGCCGGAGGTCGGCCCAGCGGGCTGCGGACAGGACGACGTGGACGCCGTAGGACAGGCCGTCCGCGGCGAGCCCCACCACGAGCTGTTCCAGGTCCTCGACCTCGGTCCGGAACGCCTGCCAGCCATCGATCACCAAGAGGATCTCGGGATACTCGGCGATCGACCGACCGTCGCGCCCGATCAGCCGGCGGCGGGCGTGGTCGACGGACGTCACTCCCTCGTCGCGGAACGCCGCCTCCCGGCGCTTGAGTTCGACGCCAACCTCCGCGACCGTTCGACGGATCTTCTCGTCCTCGCCGCGCCTGGCGACACCACCGACATGGGGGAGCTCGGCGACCGACTGGAGAAGCCCGCCACCGAGGTCCACGACGTATACCGAGAGCCGGTCGGGTCCGGTGGTCGCCGCGGCGGCCAGCACCAGGGTGCACAGGGTGGTCGACTTGCCCGACCTCGTCCCGCCCACCACCGCGACGTTGCCGTCCGCCCCGGAGAGGTCCACGACCCAGGAGGCTCGACGCTGTTCGAACGGCAGGTCGACCTCGGCGATCGGGAAGCGCAGGCTCGGCGGGCTCTCGTCGCTGGACACCGTCGGTTCTGTTCCGACCGCCGTGTCCAGGGCTGCGCCGGCCCCCAGAGGCGGGAGCCAGACCTCGTGTGCGGGTCTTCCGTGACCGGCGAGCCGACCGACGAGGACGTCCAGCAGACTCGTCTCCTCATCCCGGTCGTCGGGGACTGGCGCGTCGCGTCGGACGGCGGCCGCCGATGGGGCGGGAGCGGCCACCGGCATGTACCAGGACGTGAACGGACGCACTGTGGCGCGGGCGACCGGGACGGCGACAGAGGAGCCGTCACGTCGACGATCCTCTCGATGGGGCCCCGAGACGTAGGCGGCGTCGAATCGCACCGGCTCGCCGGAATCGACCTTCAGAAAGCCCGCGCCCGGCGTGGCGGGCAGGTGATAGGCGTCGGTCACACCCAGGACGGTGCGGGACTCGGTCGCGGAGAACGTCTTGAGGGCGATCCGGTAGGACAGGTGACTGTCGAGACCGCGCAATCGTCCCTCCTCGAGCCGTTGAGACGCCAACAGCAGATGGATGTGCAGACTGCGCCCGAGACGCCCGATGGTGAGGAACAGTTCCGCGAACTCCGGCTTGGAGGACAACAGCTCGGAGAACTCGTCGACGACGATCACCAGTGCCGGCAGGGGATCGAGCTGCGCTCCCCTCGCCCGCGCCGCCTCGTAGTCGCCCACACCCGCGTAGTTGCCCGCGGCGCGGAGCACCTCCTGTCGCCGGTTCAGTTCGCCCTCGAGCGCATCCCGCATCCGGTCGACCATGGTGATCTCGGACTGGAGGTTGGTGATCACGGCTGACACGTGGGACAGCGACTCGAGTCCGAGGAACGTGGCCCCGCCCTTGAAGTCCACCAGCACCAGGTTGAGCGCGTCCGGGTCGTGCGTGGCGACCAGACCCAGGACGAGGGTGCGCAGGAACTCGGACTTCCCGGACCCTGTCGCGCCGACACACAGGCCGTGCGGGCCCATTCCGCCGTGCGCGGCCTCCTTGAGGTCCAGCTCCACGGGGGCTCCATCCGGGCTCACCCCCACCGGGACGCGCAGGCGGTCGCGTTCGCCGCGACGTCGCCACGCCACCGCCGGGTCGACGCGGGTGGCCATCCCGATCCCCAGCAGGTCGGGCAGACCGGGGACCCGCCTGGTGGAAGTGGAGCCGTCGGCGTGTGTCACGGTGTCGGCGGGTCGGTAGCGGGCGAGTGCCATGGCGAGCCGCTCCGCTTCCGGAAGGCTCATGGAATCGGCCCTCGCGATGTCCTCCTCCCCCGATTCGGTGTGTACCGACGCCCTGCCGTCGTCGTCGAGCCGGATACACAACCCGAGACGGGTCGCGAGGTCGCGCAGCTGCCCGGCGCGACTGCCGGAGACCTCGAGAACGGTCACGCCGTCCAGTCCGTCCTCGGCCACCAGACGCTCGGCGCCGGTGACTCCCACGCCATCCACGATGACGACGAGATGAGGCACCTCCCGACCGTCCCTCGCGTTCGTCCCGAAAGCGGGCCGCACCGCGATGTCCTCGGAGAGCATCGACTCGACCCCGGCGAGTGAGAACTCGGTGAGTCGCACCCGTCCGCCGCCGTCCGTGTACGTCGGGTGTTCGTGGTGAGGGAGCCACTTGAGCCATTCCCAGGCCCGGCGGGCGTTCCCCTCGCTCGCGGCGACCGCCACGCGGACCCGGTCGGGACCGTGGGAGACGACGAGTCCTGCCAGTGCCGCTCTGACCGCAGATCTCGCCACGTCCACATCACCGTCCAGGGAGACCGCGGCGAACGCCCGCAACTCCAGCGCCACAGGCAGGTCGTCCACCACCGAGTGGACTCTCACGAAGCGCCTCATGCTCACGACCGAGACGGGCTCCAGATCGTCGACCGGACCGGTGTCGGGGGCGGACAACCGGGTCGCCAGGGACTGCCGCCCGGGGCCCAGTCGTACTGTGAGGTACTCCGCGTCGCCCTCCTCCCGCTCCCACATCCGTGGCGTTCCGACCAGCGCGGGCAGCTCCACCGGGTCGGGGTGTCGCCACAGTGCGGCCGCCCGCTGCGCGACCACGGTCTCGTGGACGGTCTCCCGGGTCTGACCCAGGTAGCGGAGGTAGTCCTTCCGCAGTTCGTCGGTCTCACCGGTCTTGTTGCCACCGGACAGGCTGCCGGCGAGCATTCCGACAGCGGAGACGGCCATCATCACGGGGAAGAGCATGAACATCGGGTTGCGCATCATCCCCGTACGCATCATCACCACGACCATCCCGACCACGGCGACGACGAGGACGACGGGGAGAACGATCTGCACCAGTGGCCTGGGAGTCGGCCGGGGCAGTCCCGGAGGGGCCTGGAGGGTGAGCTCACCGGTCGACACCTCCGGGGCCTCGAGCCGCTCGCCGCGGGTGAAGACCACGTCGCCCATCCGCGCCCGCCTCCTCGTCCAGTTCCTGCCGCCCGGTCCCCGACGACCCGTTCCTCGTCCGAAACCGGAGGAGGGGCCCCCACGGGAGCATCCCGCCGTCGACAATGGTCGCCGTGTCGAAGCGCGATGTTAGGGCAGTGCACGTCGTGACGGGGACGTCAACCGACCAGGGTGGCACCGCCGGCGACCGGGTGGGCAGGGACGAGTGGGAGGACAGGGCGTGACGGGGCGGGACGAGCCCGGGGGCGTCGCCTCGGGCGTCGAGCCGCTCGACCAGCGTCGGGTGTCGATCGTCTGCCGAACGACACGAGTGGATCTGAGTCTGCCGGCCCATCTCGAGCTCGTCGCCGTGATCCCCGAGATCGTGGACCTGGTCCGCGATCGGATCCGGGCGGCCGCGGGGCCCGCCTCGAGTGTGGACGTCGACGCCCGGATGGGTGGGCACGCGAGCGGGTCATGGCAGCTGTCGAGGTTGGCGGGTGGACCACTGGCCGTCTCCGAGACACTCGCGCAACAACGTGTGCACGACGGAGAGATCCTCGTGCTGGACCACCGACCCGTGCCCACTCCGGCGCCGCTGTTCGACGACGTGCTGCAGGGGCTCACCGATCCGGACGTGGCGCGCTCCTCCGTCTGGAGTCGCCGCGACGCCGTCGACACGGCCACCGCGACGACTGCGGTGGCCGTGGTGGCCGCCGTCGCCGCACTCGTCGGCCAGTGGTGGAACCTCGGGGGGATCGTGCCCCCTCTCGTGGCCGCCCTACTGGCCGCTCTCGGCCTCGCGGGGGTCCTCGCACTCCGCCGGACCGCCGCCCCCGTCTCCGCACACGCCGTGGCGGGGGCGTCCACGTACGGGTTCACCGTCCTCGCGGCGGGGACGGTCGGCGCGGCCCCCGGCGGAGCGGGGAACCTGATGGGTGGCCTCACCGCCGGGGCGGTCCTCGCCGGTGTGCTGCGGTGCACCGTGTTCCGGACGGGCCACGATCGGTCGTACGGTCTCGCGGCGGGTTACCTGGCTCTGGCCCTCGTGTCGGCGGTGGGCGCGATCACCGCCATGATCGTCGCGTACACCACCGTTCCCGTGCACGCCGTCGGAGCCGGAGCCGTCCTCACAGGCCTGCTGCTGCTCACCGCCGCACCCGGCGTGTCGATCTCGGCGGCCCGGATCCCGATCCCCCCGGTTCCGGCGCCGGGCGAGGACGTCGAGGCCGGGGATCTGGGCGAGGTCGATCACGACCTGCGCGCGCGGCATGCCGATGACCGACGGTCGCATGGACCTCTACCCACACCGGCGGTCCTGAGGCACCGCTTTCTCACCTCACGTTCGTGGCTCACCGGCCTGTTGGCCGCAGGGGGCGCGATCTGCACGGCCGGGGCACTCGTGGCGCTGACCGGTGGTCCCGCGTCCACCCGGTGGTCCGCTCCCCTGGCACTGGTCGTGATCCTGACGTTGGTCCTCCGGGGCCTCGGGTACGCCGACCGGGTGCACACGACGGTGCTGCTGGCATCGGCCCTGACGCTGGCGTCCGGCCTGCTGCTCGGGGCGGCCGTCACCCATCCGTCGCCGGTCGGGATGGTGATCCCCGCGGCCGCCGCCCTGGCCGCAGCGGTCGTCGTCGCGGCGACGGCACTCCCCCATGTCGAACTCTCCCCTGCCGTGCTGCGCGCCGTGGGGACGATCGAGGTGATCGGTATATGCGTGCTCGTACCGCTCGCCGTGGGCGCGATGGACGTCTACTCGACCGTCCGTCAGCGATGAGGTCGGGCCTGCTGGTACCCCTCGCGGCCACCGTGGCGATCCTGACCGCGCACTCTGTCGATGGTCAGGTGGCGGCCGCGCTCGAGCGGCCCTCCATCGACGGTCCCGTCCCGGAGGTCGGCCCTATCGATCCCGGTTCAGCCGAATCGGGATTGCGGCGTGACGGCCCCTGTCGCACCACGGCTGCAGTTCTCGACCCGTCCGCCCCGCCCGCCTCTGCGACGGTTGACGATCTCAGTGCGGCGTGGATCCACGGGCGGGGGGAGGGGCAGGTGGTGGCCGTGATCGACACCGGTGTCAACCCCGGTCCCCGTCTGCCACGTGTTCGTGGGGCCGGCGACGTCGTCCCCGGCCGGGACGGCACGGAGGACTGCGATGCGCACGGCACTCTGGTGGCCGGGGTGCTGGCCGCGAGCGAGGACGACTCGGGCCATTCCGGTGTGGCGCCGGGCGTCGAGATCGTCACGATCCGGCAGTCGAGCAGTGTCCTGAGGTCGACCGCACGCTCATCCGACGTCACCTCGGTCGGATCCGGGGTCGGCACACTCTCCTCCCTGGCGAGGGCGATCCGCGCGGCGGTGGACGCGGGTGCCGGCGTGATCAACATCTCGGAGGTGGCCTGCGTTCCCGCCGGTACCGCGCTGGCCGACGACACGCTCGGTGGAGCGGTCCGCTATGCCGCGGTCGACCACGACGTCGTGCTGGTGGCGGCTGCGGGCAACGTCGGTCAGACCTGTGGGGACCAGAACCCCGACCACCCCGATCCCGCCGCTCCCGGGGACGACGGATGGGACGACGTCGTCACCGTGGCGGTGCCCGCCTGGT
>NZ_JAALEA010000109.1 GCF_014145145.1 Dietzia cercidiphylli | reverse complement strand
GCCAGCGCCGCGGGCACAGAGGCCGCCCTCTCCGCGCCCTCGGCCGACCACCCGGCGTCCCGGGTGCACACGATGTTGCGGCGACCGGGCAGGGGCCGGAAGCGGGCGGGGATCGAGTCCCAGGTGGCCCGGCCCATCACGACGGGGCGCCCGGTGGTCGCCTGCTTGAAGTACGCCAGGTCCTCGGGGATGTGCCAGGGCATGTCACGACCGTCGCCGATCACCCCGCCGCGGGCCTGCGCCCACACCATCCGGACCGGCACGGTCGTCGTCTCCCGGCTCAGACCGCGACCGGGGCCTTGATGCCCGGGTGGTGCTCGTATCCGACCACGTCGAAGTCCTCGAAGCGGTAGTCGAAGACCGAGTCCGCGCGGCGCAGGCGCAGCTCCGGGTAGGGGAAGGCCTCGCGGGCCAGCTGCGTCCTGACCTGCTCGACGTGGTTGTCGTAGATGTGGCAGTCGCCCCCGGTCCAGATGAACTCGCCCACCTCGAGCCCGACCTGCTGCGCCACCATGTGGGTGAGCAGCGAGTAGGAGGCGATGTTGAACGGCACCCCCAGGAAGAGGTCGGCGCTGCGCTGGTAGAGCTGGCAGCTCAGCTTGCCGTCGGCCACGTAGAACTGGAACAGCAGGTGGCAGGGCGGCAGGGCCATGTCCGTCAGCTCGCCCACGTTCCACGCCGAGACGATGTTGCGCCGCGAATCGGGGTCGGTGCGCAGCAGGTCCACGGCGTTCGCGATCTGGTCCACGTGCCGGCCGTCGGGGGTGGGCCAGGACCGCCACTGCACGCCGTAGACGGGTCCGAGCTCGCCGCGCTCGTCAGCCCACTCGTCCCAGATGCTCACGCCGTTCTCGCGCAACCAGCCCACGTTGGAGTCGCCGCGCAGGAACCACAGCAGCTCGTAGGCCACCGACTTGAAGTGGACGCGCTTGGTGGTGATCAGCGGGAATCCCGCCGCCAGGTCATAGCGCAGCTGGTGGCCGAACAGGCTGCGGGTGCCCGTTCCCGTGCGGTCGGCCTTGGCGGTGCCCTGCTCCAGGACGAGTCGGAGCAGGTCCTCGTACGGGGTGGGGACGGTCATGACCTGCAGTCTACGTTCGAGTCGCCTGCGCGGCCTGCGCGGCCAGGATCTTCTCGGTGAGCTCGGGGCGACAGATCAGGACGTCCGGGGAGTGGGTGTCGGGTTTGTTGAACCGGATCGGCGTCCCGTCGAGGCGGGAGGCGTGCAACCCCGCGGCCAGGGCGACGCCGACCGGCGCGGCCTGGTCCCACTCGTCCTGCCCCCCGGCGTGGAGGTAGGCGTCCGCGTCGCCGAGCAGGACGGAGAGCATCTTGGCACCGGCCGAGCCCATGGGCCGCACCTCCAGGCCGACCGCGTCCGCGACCTGGAGCGCCCCCGGCGGGGGGTTGTTGCGGCTGATCACCATGGTCCCCGAATGGGGGCCGTCCACGTGATCGACCTGGTCCGAGCGGAATACCCGCCCCGAGTCCGGCAGCCCCACGGAGGCGACGGTGGGCCGGCCGTCGACGACGAGTGCCACGTGAACCGACCAGTCCGAGCGGCCCGTCGAGAACTCCTTGGTGCCGTCGATCACGTCGATGATCCAGACGCGGGATTTGTCCAGCCTGCTGAGATCGTCCGAGACCCCCTCGGAGAGCGTTCCGTCATCCGGGCGGTGCACGGCCAGCACCTCGTCGGTCCAGTTCTGCGCGACCTCGTTGGCGACACGGGCGAGCGAGCGCCCGCGGAGCAGCCCCCCGGCGCGCGTGCCCCGGACGATGTCACCGATCCCCGTGGCGAGGAAACAGGCGAGGTCGTCGTCGTCGAGATCGCGCATGCTGTCGCTGTGCATGCTCACAGTCTTGCGCATACCGACACTCTACGGAGGTGGGGCGCGGGTCGGGCCGATGTCGTGGGCGTGCGACATCATGAGTTCATGTCCGACGCACTGGAGCGGTTCCACCCGGCCACAGCCTCGTGGTTCCGTGGGGCGTTCGACCGGCCCACCCCCGCGCAGGAGGGGGCGTGGGCGTCCCTGGCGAGCGGCGCCCACACGCTCGTCGTGGCCCCCACGGGGTCGGGCAAGACCCTCTCGGCGTTCCTGGACTCGCTCGACCGACTCATGTTGGGCGGCGGCCACAGCACCAGTACCAGCACCAGTACCAGTACCAGCGACGGTGACAGCACAGGCGCACCCCCGCCCGGCACCCGTGTGCTCTACATCTCCCCGCTCAAGGCGCTGGCCGTGGACGTCGAGCGCAATCTCCGGGCGCCGCTCGCCGGGATCGCGCGCGAGGCCGCGTCCCTGGGCGTGGAGACCGCGGAGGTGACGGTGGGGATCCGCACCGGTGACACGCCGCCCGAGGAACGCCGGCGGCAGCGGTCGCGGCCACCGCACGTGTTGGTCACCACCCCCGAGTCGCTCTTCCTGCTCCTCACCTCGGCCGCACGGGAGACCCTGGCCACGGTCGACACGGTGATCATCGACGAGATCCACGCGGTGGCCGCCAGTAAGCGCGGCGCCCACCTCGCCCTCAGTCTCGAGCGACTGGACGACCTGCTGGACACCCCCGCCCGGAGGGTGGGCCTGTCCGCCACCGTCCGGCCGCACTCCGAGGTGGCCCGCTTCCTCGCGGGCGAGCGGCCGGTGACCGTGGTGGCGCCGGGATCCGACAAGCGCTTCGAGCTCACGGTCCGGGTGCCCGTGGAGGACATGGCGGACCTGTCCTCGGCCGGCTCGGACGTCACCGCTCCGCCCGGGACGCCGGGCGAGGGGTCGATCTGGCCGCACGTCGAGCGTCAGGTGGTGGACCTGGTCACGGCGCACCGCTCGACGATCGTGTTCGTCAACTCCCGCCGCCTGGCCGAGCGGCTGACCGCGCGGCTCAACGAGATCCACGCCGAGGACACCGATCCGGGCTCCCTGCCGCCGGCGCCAGCCCGCCCACCCGCGCAGATCATGGTGCCGTCCGAGGTCTCGCGCGGCGCCCCCGCGGAGCTGGCCATGGCCCATCACGGATCGGTGTCCAAGGAGCGACGGGCGCTCATCGAGGACGCCCTCAAATCGGGTCGGCTACGCGCGGTGGTGGCCACCTCGTCGCTCGAGCTGGGCATCGACATGGGCGCGGTGGACCTGGTCGTGCAGGTCGAGTCCCCACCGTCCGTGGCCTCGGGGCTCCAGCGGGTGGGCCGCGCCGGTCACCAGGTCGGCGAGGTCTCCCGCGCGGCCGTGTTCCCCAAGCACCGCGCCGACCTCCTCCACAGTGCGGTGACCGTGGAGAGGATGGTCGCCGGCGCGATCGAGACGATGTCGGTCATCACCAACCCGTTGGACGTCCTCGCGCAGCAGACGGTGGCCGCGTGCGCGCTCGAGTCGATCGACGTCGAGGACTGGTTCGCCGCCGTGCGTCGGACCGCCCCGTTCGTCGGGCTGCCGCGGTCGGCGTTCGAGGCGACACTCGACATGTTGGCGGGCAAATACCCGTCGGCGGACTTCG
>NZ_JAALEA010000108.1 GCF_014145145.1 Dietzia cercidiphylli | reverse complement strand
CCGCGCTGACCGGTCCCGCCGCCCGGCCCGCCGCCCGGCCCGCAGTCCGGCCCGCGGCATCGAGAAGAGCGTTCCGCACACCTGCCTCTCGGCCGATGTGTGCGGAACGCTCTTGGCGAGGGGGCTGGTTCGCTCAGATCGCCAGCGCCGACGTCACCTCGTGGGCGGCGGTGTCGTCGGAGGCGCCCGAGTGGGTGACCCGCCCCGACTCCACCACGTAGAACACGTCCGAGGCCCTCAGGGAGAACCCCACATGCTGCTCGACCAGCAGCACGGACAGGTCGCCGCGCGAGGCCAGGTCCACGATGATCCGCTCGATCTCGGCCACGACATTGGGCTGGATCCCCTCGGTCGGCTCGTCCAGCACCAGCAGCCGCGGCTCGGTGATGAGCGCCCGGGCGATGGCCAGCTGCTGCCGCTGCCCACCGGAGAGCAACCCGGCCTTCCGATCCAGCAGCTCCTTGAGCGCCGGGAACAGGTCGAGTGACTCGTCGATGAGCGCCTTCCCCCGCTTGCGCCCGTCCGCCACGACCCGCAGGTTCTCGGCGGTCGTGAGCTGGGTGAACGACTGCTGACCCTGGGGCACGTAGCCGATACCCAGCGCCACTCGGCCATGCGGTTTGAGTCCGGTGATGTCCTGGCCGTCGAAGGTGATCGTGCCGGCCTTGCACGGCAGCAGACCGACGGCGGCCCGCAGCAGGGTCGTCTTTCCCGCCCCGTTGTGTCCGAGCACCGCGGCCACGCCCCCGGCGGGGACCTCCAGGTCCACCCCGTGGAGCACCTCGGACCCGCCGTACCCGGCGCGGACGCCGGACATCTGCAGTAGTGCGCTCATTCGTCTGACTCCATCTCGGGTTCGGTGCCGCTTTCCGGCTCGGTACCGCTTTCCGGCTCGGTACCGGTTTCCAGTTCGGTGCCGGTGGCGGCCGCGGTGCCCAGATACACCTGCTGGACCTTGGGGTCGGCCTGGATCTCGGCGACCGTGCCCTCGGCGAGGACCTTGCCGGCCGCGAGAACGGTGACCGAGGTGGCGAAGTCGCGCATGAAGTCCATGTCGTGCTCCACCACCACCACCGTGCGGTCGGCGGCGATGCGCTGGAGCAGTTCGCCGGTGGCCTTGCGCTCATCCGCCCCCATGCCGGCGACGGGTTCGTCGAGGAGCATCACGTCGGAGTCCTGGACGAGCAGCATGCCGATCTCCAGCCACTGCTTCTGACCGTGGGCCAACACCCCGGCCTTGGTTCCGGCCAGGTGCTCGAGACCGATGGTGTCCAGCGTCTCGGCGACCACGGTCGCGCGGCCTCGGCGACGCCGCAGCAGGGTCATCCATCCCCGACCGGAGCCGGCCGCGATGTCCAGGTTCTGCTCTACCGTGAGGTCCTCGAAGATGCTGGCCGTCTGGAAGGTCCGGCCGATCCCCATGCGGGCGATCTTGTGTGTCTTCATCCCCAGCACCGGTTGCCCGGTCTTGTCGACCGTCCCCGTCGCCGGGACGAGCCCCGTGATCGCGTCGACGACGGTGGTCTTGCCCGCGCCGTTGGGTCCGATGAGGAACTTGAGATCACCCTGGATCAGCGTCAGGTCCACCCCGTCGACGGCACGGAACCCGTCGAACGAGACGGTCAGACCGCGGACCTCCAGGTAGGTCCGTCCCGTCGAGGCGCCGGCGCGGCCGCCTCCGGCCCCGGTCGAATCGGTGGCCACAGCGGTGGGGGTCATGGGGTCTCCTCCGTGTTGGATCCGGTGGATCCGGTGGTGGCGGGGGTCGCGGGGCCGGACCCGGTGGACCTGCGGCGCCGGCGGATGACGAACAGGCTGGCCAGACCGCCGGGCAGGAAGCCCACGACGACGATGAAGAGCACACCCTGCAGGTAGGTCCACTGCGACGGGTAGGCCTCGGAGAAGGTCGTCTGCGCCCAGGCCACTCCGATCGCTCCCAGGACCGGGCCGAGCAACGTGGCCCGGCCACCGATCGCGACGCCGATGAGGAACGCGATCGACGGGGCGATGCCGATCGCCGAGGGCGAGATGATCCCGACGATCGGGACGAACAGCGCGCCGGCGATCCCGGCGGCGAAGGCGGCGACCGCGTACGCCAGGGACTTGACCAGCGCCGGGTCGTACCCCAGGAAGCGGACCCGCTCCTCCTGGTCGCGGACGGCCACGAGCAGCTCACCGAAGCGCGACTGCATGAACTGGCGCACCAGCAAGACCACACCGATGAGGGCGCCACCGGTGATGAAGTACAGCATCTGGCGGTTGGCCGGATCAGACAGGGCGAAGCCGAAGAACCCGGTGAACCGGTTGAGCCCGTTGGAGCCGCCGAGCTCGGGCCGGCTGACCAGGAAGATCGCCGCGGCGGCCGCGAGAGCCTGGGACAGGATCGCGAAGTAGGCGCCCTTGACCTTGCGGTTGAACACCAGATATCCGAACCCGAAGGCCAGCAGGGGCGGCAGGAGCAGGATCACCACGAGGGTGAACACCGGCGAGGCGAACGGCTCCCAGTACCCGGGAAGCGATCGCATCCCGGCGATCTGCATGAAGTCCGGCAGGGCGTCGGGACCGCCGCGGTCGCGGGCGTCGGCGAGCTTGAGGTACATCGCCATGGCGTACGCGCCGACGCCGAAGTACACGCCCTGACCCAGCGTGAGCATGCCGCCCCGCCCCCACGCCAGGCCGATCCCGCTGGCGACGATGCCGAAGCAGAAGAACTTGGCCAGCAGGTTGAGCCGGAACTCGCTCAACAGGGCGGGTGCGACGCCGAAGATGAGGATCGCGGCGACGGCGAGCGCCACCCAGAACACCCAGCGGGGTCGTTCGCCCTCGGTGGTCAGCTCGCCGGGCAGGGGCAGACGAGGTGGCCGTCCCCGACGACCCGCGGCCGGCTCGGCCGGGTCCGGGGTGGTGGTGCCGATGGTGGCGGTGTCGGTCATGCCAGGCTCCTGGTCTTGACGGCGAACAGCCCCTGCGGGCGGATCTGGAGGAAGACGATGATCGTCACAAAGACGAGCACCTTCGCCACGGAGGCGGTCGTGGAGTATTCGAAGAACGAGTTGAGGATCCCCAGCGCGAAGGCCGCGATGACGGCGCCCCTCAGCTGACCGAGGCCCCCGACCACCACCACGAGGAAGGCGTCGATGAGGTAGGACTGCCCGATGGTGGGGCTCGTCGAACCGATGAGGGTCAGCGCCACGCCCGCCACCCCGGCGAGGCCGGAACCGATGAAGAACGTGGTCAGGTCACTGCGGCGTGAGTTGATGCCGGAGCTCTCGGCGAGGTCGCGGTTGAGGGTGACGGCCCGGATGCGCCGCCCCATCGGGGTGAACCGCATGGCCGCCATGAGTGCGGCGACACACGCCACCGCCAGGAGGAAGATGAAGACCCGCGTGTACGGGACGGAGGCCCCGAGCAGGACCAGGTTCCCGCGGAGGAACGCGGGCACCTCGACGTTGACGGCGGGGGCTCCCCAGATGTCGCGCGCGATCTGTTGCAGCACCAGCCCGACGCCGAAGGTGACGAGCAGTGTGTCGAGCGGTCGGGCGTACAGCCGTCTGATGAGCAGCACCTCGAGGATCACCCCGAGCAACCCGCCCACCACGAACCCCGCCACGAGGGAGATCGCCAGCCCCGCACCGGAGGCGGCGACGAACTGTTGGATGACGTAGGCCGTGTAACAGCCGGCCATGATGAACTCGCCGTGCGCCATGTTGATGACGCCCATCTGCCCGAAGGTCAGGGACAGGCCGAGCGCTGCGAGCAACAGGATCGAGCCGATGCTCAGTCCCGTCGCGAGTTGACCGATGATGACGTCCACACCGGCTCCTTTCTCCTGCGTGCGCCCGCCCGCGGCGGCCCCGGTGACCGGGACCGCCGCGGGGGGCGGTGGACTCGGACTAGGTCAGTTACCGGACAGGTCGCCGGCCCAGTCGTAGCCCTCGAGGAAGGGGTCCGGCTCGATGGGCTCGCCCGAGCTCCACACCTCGTAGATCAGGCCGTCGGGGCGGATCTCCCCGACGAGTGCGGTCTTGGAGATGTGGTTGTTGTCCCCGTTGATCGTCACGGTGCCCTCCGGGGCGTCGAAGCTCACGCCGCCGGCGTTCTCCTGGATCTCGGCGACGTCGAAGCTGCCCGCCTTCTCGACCGTGTTCTTCCACAGGAACAGCGAGGTGTACGCGGCCTCCATGGGGTCGGAGGTGACCCTGTTCTCGCCGTACTTGGCCTTGAACGCCTCGACGAACGACGTGTTCTCCGGACTCTCGATGGTCTGGTAGTAGTTCCACGACGTGAGCTGGCCCTCGATATTGTCCGCGCCGATGCCCTGGACCTCTTCCTCGGCGATCGACACGCTCACCACCGGGGTGTCCTCGGCGGTGAGGCCGGCGTTGGTGTACTCGCGGAAGAAGGCCACGTTGGAGTCGCCGTTGAGGGTGTTGAAGACGGCGTCCGGGTCGGCGGTGCGCACCTTGTTGACGATGGTGGAGAAGTCGGTGGACCCGAGCGGCGTGTAGTCCTCACCGAGGATCTCGACGTCGTTGGCCTCCGCCCACGCCTTGATCACGCGGTTGGCGGTCTGCGGGAAGACGTAGTCCGAACCGACGAGGTACATCGATTCGACGCCCTGCTCCTTGAGGTACTCCAGCCCCGGGACGATCTGCTGGTTGGTGGTGGCGCCGGTGTAGAAGATGTTCTCCGACGCCTCGAGCCCCTCGTACTGGACGGGGTAGTAGAGCAGCGCGTTGTTGTCCTCGACCACCGGCAGCATGGCCTTGCGGGAGGAGGAGGTCCATCCCCCGAAGATCGCGGCCACGCAGTCGCTGGTAATGAGCTTCTGCGCCTTCTCCGCGAACACGGCCGGGTCGGAGGCCCCGTCCTCGACCACGGTCTCGATCTGCTTGCCCATCACTCCGCCGTCGGCGTTGATCTGCTCCACGGCGAGCTCGACGGAGTCTCGCACGGTCCGCTCGGAGATCGCCATGGTTCCCGAGAGCGAGTGCAGCGACCCGATCTTGATGGTGTCGCCTGAGGTGTCCACGCACGATTCCGCGGAAGCCGCGGCGGTGTCCGAGGTGCGGTTGCCGCAGGCGGTGAGGGCTCCGGCCCCCAGGACCACGAGGGCGGCGGCGGCAGCAGTGCGTCTGGAGATGGATTTCACGCGGGTTCATCCTTGCCGTGGGCGGGCTGTCGATGGCCCCCGCTTCTCGGGGATCGACGCTCGATGAACGCAAAGTTATGAGTTTCATGTGAGCCGCACGGTTCCACAGTGTTTCGTCTGTGTTGCCTCGATCCACCTGCAGTGAACCCTGGGTTTCTCAGCCCTTGCGCAGGTCCGGCGCCGGCGCCCCCAGGACGTGTTTCCGGGCGGCGGACCACACCGCGCGAACAGCGGCATCCACCGCCTCCGGGCTGCCGCCCACCACCCGGGCCCACGCCCCGCACCCCTCGGGCAGGGTGCTCACCCCGCAGCGCACTTCATCCCAGCGCACGCCCACGCTCGAGCCGATGGCCGCACGCATCGAGGCCGCCAGGTCCGCCGCCGGCCCCGGCGCCAGCACGAACAGTGTGCCGATGGCATCGGACCCGCCGGTGACCATGTCGTCGTCGGGCCCGGTCTGTCCGGCGCCGACCCCGGCGCCGACCCCGGCACCCGCTCTGCCCATGATCCGCGTGGTGTCCACCACCACCGGGGTACCGTCGGGACGGGTGATCTCCACCTGGGAGACCAGCGCGTCCACCGCCCACCGCTCGCCGCGCGCCACCCGGCCGGCGGTGAGGACGTCGGAGACCACCAGCACCGCGTCCTCGGGGACCGTCGCCCGCAGCCGCTGCTGGAACCGGCTCCCGGCGTACGGGATGAGGGGGTCGGGAACCCACTCGCACAC
>NZ_JAALEA010000107.1 GCF_014145145.1 Dietzia cercidiphylli | reverse complement strand
GCGGCGGCGCACGTACCGGCGATGGCCGGCGAGGCGGACTCCGTGTGGCGCTCGTGGCGGCGGCCGTCGTCGTAACCGCGGTGGCCGCCGCACTCGTGTGGCTCGTCGCGGCCGGGCCGATGTCGTCCTCGGATCGCGCGGAGCGCGCGGTCGAGCAGACTCTCCGCGACATGACCGCCTCGGACTCGTTCGCCGAGTTCAACAGCCATCTCTGCGCCGAGAACCGGGTGCCGCAGGACCTGGTCGACAACATCACCGCCTCCGGCGAGCAGACCGGCACCGACCTCGACGCGATGCTGCGCGAGTCCATCGCGGGTTCGTTCCCGCAGGATCTCGAGGTCACCGGGGTCGAGATCGAGGGCGATGTCGCCACCGCCACCGTGGAGTCGGAATCCGACGAGTCCGCGCCGGAGCAGGTACGGATGCTCAATGAGGACGGCGCCTGGAAGGTGTGCGAGCCCGGCGTGGGAATGGGTGCGGTGCCTCAGGGCGATCAGCCCGGCTGAGTTCCCGCCGGCTGATCGCCCTGAGTCTGATCGCCCTGAGACACGAGGGCACGCCACGCGCCGCACACACGAGCCGTGCAGGAGTCAGGCGGGGTGGGTGCGGTGGGCGCCTGGTGGGTTGGTGAGGTGGCCGTCGTCGGTGATGAGGCGCTCGAGGTGTTGGCGCCATCGGTGGTCGAGGATCCGGTCGCGCGCTTGGGCCAGTGGGCCGTGTGGGGTGGTGCGGTGTTCGTGTCCGGTTTCGGTGATGATGGTCAGTTCACCGAGTGGGCCGGGCCGGTAGGCGCAGTGGCCGAAGGTCTTCTCGCGGTGGTGCTTGCGGCACAGGCAGATCAGGTTCCACTCGGCGGTGGGTCCGCCCAGTTCCGGGCGCAGGTGGTCGAAGGCGATGACGTGATCGATCTCGCAGTCGTGGGCGTCAACCGTGCAGCCGGGGTGGCGGCAGGTGCCGTCGCGCAGCCGGATCCGTTCGGCCAGCGCCGGGGTGATGAAGTACTTGAGCACCGCATCCGGTGTGTCCTGAACGCCCGGTTGCGGGTCGATCAAGTCGAACCGCACCTTGGCGTCGCCGCCGGAGAGCAGTTCCTCGCACAGCCAGTCGAAGCTGGCGTAGGCGCCGTTGACGAACTGCACCCGGTTGGGCAGGCCCTGGGCGATGCTGTCGATGACCGAGATCCGGACCGGCTTGTCGGTGCCCCACGAC
>NZ_JAALEA010000106.1 GCF_014145145.1 Dietzia cercidiphylli | reverse complement strand
AGGATCCTGGCGACAGCGGGCAGGTCGGCGGCGTCGACCCCGGCCCGGGTGGCGACCTCGTCGAGGTCCGCGCCCGCGTCGAGGTCGAGGAGGAGCGAGGCCAACCCCCTGGGCCCGCACGAGGTGGGGGCGACCACCACGACCGCGCGGTCCGGAGCCAGACCCACCTGTACCGACTCGTGGTCGCGCACCACCACGACGGTCCCGGCCCGCAGGACGGCGCGGACGGGGTTCCTGGAGGTGGGGGCGCTGTCCGGGGGAGCGTGGGGCGGGAGGACGACGGAGTCGGTCGCTGGTGACACGGGCACATCGTGGCACGAGCACGGTCACCGCGGGGGAGCTCGTCAGGGGTTGTCCACAGGCCCGGCGTGCCAGGGGCCGCCTGTGGAGAACGGCGTGATCCCTGGTCGTCTACCGTGGTCGGCGTGCCGTCCCCGCCCCGCCCGGACCCCGATGTCGACCCGGACTCCCGCCCCGACGACGGGCTGCCCACCAGCCCTGATGACCCCAGGATCGAGGTGCGGCGGTCGCGCCGACGCAAGCGGACGGTCTCGGCGCGCGTGGAGGGCCGGACCGTGGTGGTGCTCATGCCGGCGGGGCTGCCCCGGGCCGAGGAGCGCCGGCTCGTCGTCGACATGCTGGCGCGCCTGCGTCGTTCCGGACGGCGGTCGGGGAGCCGCGCGTCCGACGAGGATCTGATGCGACGAGCGACCACCCTGTCGGCCAGGTGGATGGACGGACGCCCGCGTCCGGCGTCGATCCGGTGGGTGCCCGCCATGACCACCCGGTGGGCCTCGTGTTCACCGGGGTCGGGGGAGATCAGGGTCAGCGACGCGCTGCGTGAGGTCCCCTCGTACGTGCTGGACTACGTCGTCGTGCACGAGCTCGCCCATCTCGTGGTACCGGGCGGGCACACACCGCAGTTCTGGGCGGAGGTGCGGCGCTATCCCCGTACCGAGCGGGCCATGGGTTTCCTCGAGGCGTACGCGAGGACCCCAGGGCCGGCCGGCGACGGAGCGGCCGGTGGCGGAGAGGGTGTGGGGGACCTGGTGCAGGACGACGACTCCCGGGCCGACGACTCCCTGGCCGACGACCAGGGGTCCGCGCACGGACCCGACCTGACGGCCGACCGGCGATAGGCCCGCCGACCCCTCGACCCCGCCGACCCCTCGACCCCGCGGCCCACCCGTCCGTCGGTCGGGTGGTCAGGCGTCCCGCGCGGGACCGTCCGTGTCGTTGCCGTTGCCGTTGCCGCTGTCGCCCGATCCGTCCCCGGCCCCGGACTCGCGGAGGAACTTCTCGATCTCGTCCACCCCGGACTGGTCCCCGGTGGTCTCGTCGAGGAGCCGGTCGATCACCGCGGCGGGGTTCTCGAGGTCCTCGCCCACGGGGAGCAGGTCCGGATGGCTCCACAGGCCGTCGCGGCGATCCGTGCCGACCGCCTCTCCGACCCGGCGCCACAGCTCCGAGGCCTCGCGCGCCTTCCGCGGGCGCAGTTCGAGACCGACGAGACCGGCGAAGGCCTGCTCGGCCGCGCCACCGGTGGCCCGGCGTCGCAGCCACATCTCGCGCAGCTTGTCCGCGCTGGGCAGTCGGTCACCGACCGCGGCGGTGACGACCGCGTCGACCCAGCCCTCGACCAGGGCGAGCAGCGTCTCGAGGCGGCCGAGCGCGGCCTCGTTGACATTCGTCACCTTGGGGCCGATGGCGCCCGCGCCGCCGGACAGCAGTTCCTGGAGCTTGGTGGGGTCCTGGAGGATGGACGGGTCGAGTCCCGAGGCCAGGTCGTCGAGCCCCGAGGTGTCGACCCGGATCCCGCGGGCGTACTCCTCGACGGTGGCCAGCACCCGAGCCCGCAGCCAGGGCGCTCCGGCGAACAACCGGATGTGCGCGGCCTCGCGCGCGGCCAGGAACACCACGACCTCCTGGCGGGGCAGCTCGAGCTCCTCGGCGAACGCGTCGATCGCGGTCGGGCACAGGGCGGCCACGCCGTCGTCCCCGAACGGGAGCCCCACCTCGGAGGAGAACAGCACGGCGGGGGCGAGCTTGCCCAGTCCCTGGCCGAGCTGCATCCCGAAGCCCATGCCGCCCATCTGGTCGAGCATTCCCAGGAGCGGGCCGGCGAGCTGGCGCGCCTCCTCGGGCATCGCCCCCTTGGTGGCCGAGTTCATCTGCTCGGCGACCGGGGTGCAGATCTTCTCCCACGTGGGGAGGGACTGTTCGACCCACTGCTGGGGGGTCCACACCTCGGTCCGGTGTACGCCGGAGGGGAACATCGTGGTCTCGTCCAGCCACAGCTCGGCCAGCCGGACGGACTCCTGCGCGGCGGTGCCGGAGGCCTCGCTCACGACCGGGGTACGGCCGAGGGCCTGCAGTGCCACGGTGCGGGCGAGCTGGTAGTTCACCGGGCCGGAGGCGCCGGGCCCGGTCATCGCCGACCCCATGGAGCCGAGCATCTGCCCGAACTGGGAGAGCATCTGGCCGAACTGACCGAACTGGGAGGGGTCGAAACCGCCGGGGCCGCCCGGGTCGCGGCCCCGGTCGTCGTCGCGACCGTCGTCATCGGAAGCGGAGAAACCGAAGGGCTGGTTCATGCCACAACGGTACAGCCCGACGGGTGCGCAGGTCCGGGCGCGACGTCACGGTTCCGCCCGCGCGGACTACCCTTGCCCCCGTGAGTCGCCGACTGCTGACCCTCCTCGCCGCTCTGGTCCCGGCGGTGCTGCTGCTCGTCCTGGCCACGTCGGCGACCGTGCCGCTCGTGGCCATGGGCCCCGGGCCCACCTACGACACCCTCGGGGAGGTCGAGGTCGAGCGTGGCGACGGGGTGGAGACTGTCCCCGTCGTCGAGGTCAGCGGGCGTGAGGCGGAGGAGACCTCCGGAGCACTACGGATGACGACGGTCGCGGTCCGCGACAACCTGACCCTGCTCGACGCCATGAGGTTCTGGCTGGATCCGGTGCAGATGGTGGTCCCCCGCGACCAGGTCTTCCCCCCGGAACGGTCGAGGGACGAGGTCCGCGAGTCCAACGCCGCGGAGATGGTGGGGTCGGAGAACTCGGCCGAGGCCGCCGCCTACGGGTACCTGGGGATCCCGATGCAGCCCCGGGTCGAGGCCGTCGACCCGGAGGGCGCGGCGGCCGACCTCCTCCGTGAGGGCGACATCCTGACCTCGATCGGCGGGGAGCGGGTCTCGGATTCGACAGCGGTGGTCGAGCAGGTCAGCGCCCACCGTCCGGGCGACGAGGTCCGGATCGGGTTCACCAGGGACGGGCGCGAGGAGACGACGACGACGACGTTGCAGCCCGCCGGACCGGACGGCGATCCCGACCAGGGCCGCCTGGGCATCCTCGTCGGCGACACACCGGCCGACGGGACGGACGTCGAGATCAACATCGACCCGAACGTGGGCGGCCCCTCGGCGGGGCTGGTCCTGGCGATCGCGATCGTGGACAAGCTGTCCCCGGGCGAGTTGACCGGCGGGGCCGAGGTCGCCGGATCGGGCACGATCCGGGTCGACGGAACCGTCGGGCCGATCGGGGGGATCACGCACAAGATCCGTGCCGCCCGGGATGCGGGGGCGACCGAGTTCCTCGTCCCCGCCGGAAACTGTGCGGAAGCCGTGCAGGACCCACCGGGTGGCATCCGCCTGATCGAGGTGGACACCCTCCGGGGCGCGCTGGAGGCGCTGGAGGAGGCCGTTTCCGGGGGAGAGCCACCGACCTGCGGGTGAGGCGACGCTTTTCCGTAAGGTGGGTTCCACGAGCATGTCCGCCCCAGCAGTCCAGGAGCTTCCCCGGTGTCCGTCCGCCCACCCGGTAATCCCGGTCGGCCGATCGCGATCTCACGTCGCGGCCGAGCCGTCGCCATCTCCATCGTCATCCTCATCGTCCTGATCCAGGTACTGCCGAGGATCAACTCCACCTACACCAACTGGCTGTGGTTCGGCTCGGTCGACGCCACCAGTGTGATGAGGACCGAACTGCTCACGCGGATCGGTCTGTTCGTCGTGGTCGCCCTCCTGGTGGGACTCGCGATCGCCGCGGGGATCCTGCTGGCCTTCCGGTACCGGCCGGTGTTCCTGGCACAGCCGGGGATGCCCGATGCGTTGGCGAGGTACCGGGCGGCTCTCGGCGACTCGCCGGCCAAGACGGTGCTGTGGGTCCCTGTCGCGATCGGCCTCCTCGCCGGTTCGGTGGCGCAGTCGGGCTGGCAGTCGGTCCTGGCGTTCTTCAACTCCACGCCGTTCGGTCAGACGGATGCGCAGTTCGGGCTCGACATCTCCTTCTACGCCTTCGAGCTGCCGCTGTGGCGGTCGATCGTCACCTGGCTCATGGTGGCCGTGGTCCTGGCGTTTATCGCCAACCTCGTCACGCACTACCTGTTCGGTGGGCTCCGTCCCGGAGCGCGTGAGGGTGCGCTGACCCGCGCCGCGCGGATCCAGCTGGTCAGCCTCGCCGGACTGTTCATCCTGCTCAAGGCGGCCGCCTACTGGCTCGACCGCTACGAGCTGCTGTTCCGGGAGAACGCGACGTTCACCGGTGCCGGACACACCGATGTCAACGCGCTGATCCCGGCCAAGATCTTCATGTTCTCCGTGGCCATCGTCTGCGCGATCGCCTTTTTCTCCGCGATCGTGATCAGGGACCTGCGCATCCCCGCGCTCGCTACCGTGCTCCTGCTGTTCTCCGCGCTCGTGGTGGGCTCGGCCTGGCCGCTCGCCGTGGAGCAGTTCTCCGTCAACCCCAACCGCGCCGAGAAGGAACGGGAGTACATCGCCCGCAACATCGAGGCCACGCGGGCCGCGTACGACATCGGGGACGACCGCGTCACCTACATAGAGAACTGGGGCTCGGCCGACCCGAACCCGCGGGAGGCGGGCTCGGACGTCACGACGCTGTCCAACGTCCGCGTGCTCGACCCCAACGTCCTCTCGCCCACGTTCACCCAGCTGCACCAGCTGCGGAACTTCTACGGCTTCCCCGAGACGCTCGGCATCGACAGGTACACGATCGACGGTGAGATGCGGGACTTCCTCGTGGCCGCCCGTGAGCTCAACCCGGAGTCCCTGCAGGCCAACCAGCGGGACTGGATCAACCGGCACACCGTCTACACCCACGGCAACGGCTTCGTCTCCGCGCCCGCCAACCGCGTCAACGAGATCGCGGACGACGCCGGCTCGGATCGCGGCGGACTGCCGAACTTCCAGGTCTCCGACCTCGAGGCCATCGCCAGTGGTCAGGAGATGGTGATCCCGGTGACCCAGCCGCGGACCTACTTCGGTCCGCTGATCGCCCAGTCCGACCCCGACTACGCCATCGTCGGCGACAACGGCGAGGGCCCGCGCGAGTACGACACGGACACCCAGCAGTACACCTACACCGGCGAGGGCGGGGTCCCGATCGGCGGCTGGATCAACCGCACGGCCTACGCGCTGAGGTTCGCCGAGCGCAACATCCTGCTGTCCAGCCTGATCGGCGACGACTCCAAGATCATCTACGACCGCGACCCCCGCGACCGTGTCCAGAAGGTCGCCCCGTGGCTGACCACCGACACCAATACGTACCCGGCCGTGATCGACGGACGGATCAAGTGGATCGTCGACGGGTACACCACGCTCAAGACCTATCCGTACGCCGAGCTGAGTTCGCTGGAGGCGATGACGGCGGACTCGACCAACGAGGCCGGCGGCCGGGTGCTGCCGGACGAGGAGGTCTCGTACATCCGCAACTCGGTCAAGGCCACGGTCGACGCCTACGACGGCACGGTGGACCTCTACGCGTTCGACGAGTCGGACCCGGTGCTGCAGACCTGGATGAAGGCCCTACCCGGCATCGTGCAGCCGCGGGACGCGATCTCGGAGGAGCTCGAGGAGCACCTGCGCTACCCGGAGGACCTGTTCAAGGTCCAGCGTGAGCTGCTGGCCAAGTACCAGGTCGACGACCCGGGCCAGTTCTTCACCAACGACGCCTTCTGGTCGGTGCCCTCCGATCCCACCGTGACCTCGTCGATCCAGAACCCGACCCCGCCCGCGGGCGGGCCGGCCGGCGGACCGGCGGGTGCGCAGGCCGCCAACCGAGGCCCGGTGGAGGGCCCCAGTCAGCCGCCGTACTACGTGGTGGTCTCCGACCCGACCGATCCCGAATCGGACGAACCGTCGTTCCAGCTGATCTCCGCGTTCCGCGGGTACGAGCGCGAGTTCCTCGCGGCGCACATGTCGGCGAGCTCGGACCCGGACACCTACGGCGACATCACGGTTCGCGTGCAGCGCCCCACCGAGCCCCTCGCACAGGGACCCAACCAGGCGCAGGACATCATGATCGCCTCGCCGGCGATCGCCGAGGACCGCCGGCTGTGGGGTGAGACCGCCGAGATCACCGAGGGCAACCTCCTGGCGCTGCCGTTGGCCGACGACTCGGTCCTGTACGTGGAGCCCATCTACACCCAGCGCAAGGACCAGGACTCGGCGTTCCCGCGGTTGCTGCGCGTGATGGTCTCCTATGACCGCGCGGTGGGTTATGCGCCCACGCTCTACGAGGCACTGCGCCAGGTGGGCATCGAGGCCGACCCGGACGTCGTGCGGATCGACGAGAGCGGTGCGGCCGAGGCCGAGGCGGAGGGTGAGGTCGCGGGCGCGTCCCGGCCGAGCGTTCCGCGCCCGGCGGCGCCCGCCACCGGCGGTGGAGACGACGCCGAGCGGGCGGCCGCGGTGCGGGACATCAATCAGGCGCTGAACGCGGTCCGTTCGGCACAGGGCGGTGACCTGTCCGCGCTGGGACAGGCTCTCGAGGATCTGCAGGAGGCGGTCGATGCCTACCAGGCCCTCGGGAACTGACCTGACCAGGGGATATGTCACCCCCGGTGTGAGTTGGGTCATGTTCTGTTCGTTTCGCGTCCACCGATTTGCCTTCCGCGGTGACTGGCACGTAGTGTCATAGACGCAAACGACGCGGGGTGGAGCAGCTCGGTAGCTCGCTGGGCTCATAACCCAGAGGTCGCAGGTTCAAATCCTGTCCCCGCTACCACGATGAGGCCCCCTGACCGGGTGAGAATCCGGTCAGGGGGCCTTTGTCGTTCGTGCGACAGGGCGCCGCCTCGGGCATGGGGATTGCGCGCCCCTGTTGTTAGTCACTAACATTCTGGGTATGGGTCGGTCCGAGCAGACGCGCGAACGACTGCTCCGTGCCGCCCTGGAGCTGATGGGTGACCGCGGGTACGACGGCGTCACCACGGCGGCCGTGGCCGGACGGGCGGGCGTCAGCGAGATGACCCTCTTCCGCCACTTCCCGACCAAGGCGGCGCTGCTCGTGGACGACCCCTACGACCCCCTCATCGCGGACGCGATCGCGCGCCGGCCGGCGGACGAGCCCCCGTTGACGGCGGTCGTGCGCGGGATCCGGGACTCGTGGAACTCTGTGCCGGAACCCGCCGCGGAGGCCGTGCGTGAGCGACTCCGGATCGTCGCCGAGACTCCTTCTCTGGCGGGTGCTCTCGCGGCGGGGAGCCGGGCCACGGAGGACGCGATCGTCTCCGCCCTCGCGGGGCGAGCCGTGACCCCGCCCGCCGCCCGCATCGCCGCGGCCGCCGTCGTGGCCGCCCTCAACGCGTCGCTCCTCGAGTGGGCGGTCGGCACCGACCCGGACCTCGACAGCGCCCTGGAGCACGTGTTCCGGGTCCTGGAGGGCCGCGATGACTGAGCCAGCGATCCGCGCTGAGCGGGTGACCCGGTGCTTCCGCGCCGGCGCGGGGATCCATGACGTCGACCTCACCGTGGGGGAGGGGGAGATCGTCGCGCTCGTCGGTCTGAACGGAGCGGGCAAGACGACTCTGTTGCGTGTCCTGCTCGGGATGCTGCGTGCGGATGCGGGCCGGGTACTGCTGCGCGGTCGAGTGCTGGCCGGCGACTCGCCTCCCGCCGCGGAGTGGGCCAGGGTCGGCCAGTTCGTCGACGGAGCGCCCGGATACCCGGAGTTGACCGTGCGCCAGAACCTGGTGTCGAGCGCGAGGCTACGGGGTGTGGGTGACCCCGGCGCGATCGTCGACTCGGCGATGCGCACGTTCGCCCTGGAGCCGTACGCCGACCGTCGCCTGCGGGTGCTGTCGCTCGGTAACCGGCAGCGGGTCGGGCTCGCCGCGGCCCTGCAGCACTCCCCGTCCGTCGTGGTGCTCGATGAACCGGGCAACGCACTCGACCCCCGGGGCGTCATCCTCCTCCGGGAACACCTCGTCGGACTCGCGGGCGCGGGGGCCGGCGTCCTCGTGAGCAGTCATCACCTCGACGAGGTCGCCCGCATCGCCGACCGCATCGTCGTGATGAACGGCGGGCGCGTCATCGGGGAGCTCCCGCCCGGAGGGTCGGAGCTCGAGAGGGCCTTCTTCGAGGCCGTCCGACTCGACGACGAGTCCGCGCAGGACGCCACGTCCGAGGGCGGGGGCCCGCGGTGAGTCCGGCCCTGTCGACCGAGGCGGTCAAGCTGCGGTCTTCGCTGGTGGGGATCGTCGCCACGACCGCGATCGTCGGGGGATCGCCGTGCTGTCGGGTGCGATGCTGCTCGCGGTGACCTCCGGGCAGCCCGACCTCGTGGCGAAGCTCGGCCCCGGCGCCACCGCCGACTGGGCCGGTCTGCTCTTCTCGGCGGCGCAGATCACCGGCGCCGGGGGCCTCCTCGGCTACGGCATCGTGCTGGCCTGGATCTTCGGGCGCGAGTTCTCCGATGCGACGGTGAGCGCGTTGTTCGCCCTGCCTGTCGGGCGGGGGTCCATCGCTGCGGCCAAGATCGCCGTGTTCGCGCTGTGGAGCGTGGGGACGGCGCTCGCCCTGGCCGGCGCGCTCGTTGTCGTCGGACTGGTCGGGGGGCTCGGAGCGCCGACGTCCGAGGTCTGGGCCGGCCTCGCGCGTCAGACCGCGCTCGGGGTGTTGACGAGTGCGATCGTCACTCCCGTCGCCTGGGTCACGACCGTGACGCGATCGACGCTCGTGGGGGTCGCGGCGACGATAGCGATCGTCATCGTGGCGCAGGTCGGCGTCCTCGTCGGCGCCGGCGGATGGATGCCGTTCGCCGCCCCGACGCTGTGGGCGATGAGCGGCGGCAGCGGGGTGTCGCCGCTGCAGCTCGCCCTGGTCGGGGTGATCCCGCTGGTCTCCACCGCGCTCACGGTCGCGACATGGCGGAGGCTCCAGCTCGACCGCTGAGGGGCGCTGCTGAGGGGCGATGCCGAGGGGTGAGACCGAGCGACTCGACGCCGGGGAGCCCGAGGGACTCCGACGCCGGGGACCCCACGATCCCCCGGGGGCCGGCACACCAACCTGGAACGCGTTCTCGAAAACGCATCCCGAGCGCATCGGGGGTCCTACAGTAGACAGGTGTCTGTTCGCGCGTCCGTTGCGACAGGATCCCATCCAGTGACACCCAGGAGACCGCCCATGACCACCTCCCTCGACCGCGACGCCTTTCTGATCGGCACCGAGTGGCGCTCTCCCGCGACGGACAGCGTCATCGAGGTGATCAGTCCCCACACCGAGGAGATGGTCGCCCGCGTCCCGGAGGGCTCGGTCGCCGACGTGGACGCCGCCGTGGCCGCGGCGCGGGAGGCGTTCGACTCGGGTCCGTGGCCGCGGATGAGTCCCCAGGAGCGGATCGAGGTGGTCGCCCGTCTCTCGGCCCTCTACGCCGCACGGCTGGACGACATGGCGACCCTGATCTCCACCGAGATGGGGTCACCGATCTCGTTCAGCAAGCTGGCCCAGGCCCCCGCCCCGTGGATGCAGATCGAGGCGTTCGTCAACATCGCCCGCGAGTTCCCGTGGGAGGAGACCCGGCCGGGCGTGCTCGGCGGGGAGGTGCTGGTCCGCCACGAGCCGGTGGGCGTGGTCGCGGCGATCCCGCCGTGGAACGTCCCCCAGTTCACCGTGCTGTCCAAGCTGATCCCGGCGCTGCTCACCGGCTGCACGATCGTGATCAAGCCGGCCCCCGAGACCCCGCTCGACACCTACCTGCTGGGTGAGCTGCTGATCGAGGCCGGGGTGCCGGCGGGCGTGGTGAGCATCGTGGCCGGCGGCCGCGAGGTGGGGGAGCACCTGGTGCGTCACCCCGGGGTCGACAAGGTGGCCTTCACCGGGTCCACCGCGGCGGGCCGGAAGATCGGGGCGATCTGCGGCGAGCAGCTCAAGCGGTGTTCGCTGGAGCTCGGGGGCAAGTCCGCGGCGATCGTGCTGGACGACGCCGACCTGGCGAGTGTGGTCGAGGGGATCAAATTCCTGGGCGTCATGAACTCGGGGCAGGCGTGCGTGGCGCAGACCCGGATCCTGGTGAGCCGGGAGCGGCACGACGAGGTCGCCCGGGCACTGGCCGAGGGGATCGGGTCGATGGTCGTCGGTGACCCGCTGGATCCCGCCACGGAGATCGGGCCGATGGTGGCGCAGAGGCAGCAGGAGCGCGTGTCCTCCTACATCGAGCTCGGGCAGCAGGAAGGCGCCCAGCTCCTCACCGGCGGGACCGGCCGCCCGGACGGTCTGGACACCGGCTGGTACGTCCAGCCGACCGTGTTCGCCGGGGTCGACAACTCCATGCGGATCGCCCAGGAGGAGATCTTCGGGCCGGTCCTGTCGGTGATCGCGTACGACGACGTCGACGACGCCGTCCGCATCGCCAACGACTCGGAGTACGGACTGGCGGGCACGGTGTGGACGGCGGACCGGGAGGCGGGGCTGGGCGTGGCCCGCCGGGTCCGCACCGGGACCTACGGGGTCAACACGTACACGATGGACTTCTCGGCCCCGTTCGGCGGTTTCAAGGCATCGGGGGTCGGCCGCGAGTTCGGCCCCGAGGGCCTGGCGCAGTACACGGAGGTCAAGTCCGTCTACCTCGATGCGCCCGCGGCCGGCGCCTGATCTCGCCGTGGCCGGGGAGGGGACATCGCCGCTACAGGTGCGGGACGCCGACCGGGTCCGCACACTGACGCTCGCGCGACCGGAGGCGCTCAACGCGTTCGACGAGGGGCTGTACGACGCGCTCACCGTCGCGCTGCACGAGGCGTCGGCCGATCCGACGGTGGCGGTGGTGCTGCTCACCGGGCAGGGCCGGGCGTTCAGTGCGGGGACCGACCTGGTCGAGATGGCCGAGCGGGTCACCAATCCCGACTTCGTCCCCGGTGAGCACGGGTTCATCGGCCTGATCGACGCCCTGGCCGCGTTCGACAAGCCCCTGGTCCTGGCGATCAACGGGCTCGGCCTCGGGATCGGCACGACCGTGATCGGGTTCGCCGATCTTGCCTTCATGGCCGACGACGCCCGCCTCAAGTGCCCCTTCACCAGCCTCGGGGTGGCGCCGGAGGCCGCCTCGAGCTACCTGCTCCCTCGGCTCGTGGGTCGTCAGAACGCCGCCTGGGTGTTGCTGTCCTCCGAGTGGATCAGCGCCGCCGAGGCCCACGAGATGGGCCTGGTGTGGCGTCTGTGTCCTGCAGAGGAGCTGCTCACGGTGGCCACCGAGCACGCCACGCGCCTGGCGAGGCTGCCGATCTCGAGTCTGCGGGCGGTCAAGCGGACGATGGTCGAGCCGCTGGCCCGCCAGATCGCCGAGGCGCGTGAACGCGAGAACCAGTGCTTCGCCGAACTCATGGGCGGGCCCGCGAACTCCGAGGCCCTGGCCGCGTTCGCCGAGGGACGGCCCGCGGACTTCACCGCGCTCCCCGACGGGGCGTGACGGCGGGGGTCCCGACCACCCGTCCCGGGGCCGGTACGCGACGATGATGTCGTGATGGTCGACGTCGACGTGGTGGTGATCGGTGCGGGGCAGGCCGGACTGTCCGCCGGGTACCACCTGCAGCGCCGGGGCTTCGTCCCCGCCGACCGGTCCACCGCCGGCGATCGGACCTACGTCATGCTCGACGGCGAGGACGGCCCCGGCGGGGCGTGGCGGCACCGGTGGGAGTCGCTCACCATGAGCACCGTCAACGGGATCTTCGGGCTCCCGGGCGTCCCGGTGCCCGAGGTGGATCCCGCACTGCCCAGCCGGGAGGTGTTGCCCGCCTACTTCGCCGACTACGAGGAGCGGTTCTCGCTGGGGGTCAGGCGACCGGTGTGGGTGCGGCAGGTGCGCCGCACCCCGGACCGGCGGGACGGCACGGGAGACGGCCGCCTCGTCGTCGTCACCACCCGGTCCGACGGGGCCGGTGACGACGACGAGGTGTGGCACGCGCGGTACGTCATCAACGCCACGGGGACGTGGACGCGACCCTTCTGGCCGCACTACCCCGGCCGCGAGAGCTTCCGCGGGCGCCACGTCCACGTCCACGACTACGTCCGGGCCGAGGAGTTCGCCGGGCAGCGCGTGGTGGTCGTGGGCTCGGGGATCTCGGCGACCCAGCTGCTCGAGGAGATCTCGCGCGTGGCCGACACCTTCTGGGTGACCCGACGGGAGATCGAGTGGGCCACGAGACCGCCCCCGGAGAACTTCTCGGCCGCCATCTCCGCGGTCGCCGAGCGCACGGCCATGGGGCTGGCGCCGGAGAGCGTGATCCGGGTGACCGGCATGTACCGCACCCCGTGGATCGATCGCGCGGAGGCCCGCGGGGCGCTCGTCCGACACCCGATGTTCACCCGGATCGAGCCCGACGGGGTGCGGATGCCGGACGGGACGCTCGAACCCGCCGACGCGATCCTGTGGGCCACCGGGTTCCGGCCCGCCGTCTCCCACCTGGCGCCGCTCGGTCTGCGCACCCCGGCCGGGGGGATCCGTGTGGTCGACGGACGGGCGCTCGACGAGCCGCGGCTGTTCCTGATCGGCTACGGCCCGTCCCAGTCGACCGTGGGGGCCAACCGGGCGGGCCGTGACGCCGTCCGTGCGATCACGACCGAAATCTGATGAGCCGGTATCAGAGCGTCCGGGAGATCAGTTCCTTCATGATCTCGTTGGTCCCGCCGTAGATCTTCTGCACGCGGGCGGAGGCGTACATCCGCGCGATCGGGTACTCGGTCATGAAGCCGTAGCCGCCGAAGACCTGCAGGCAGCGGTCGATGATCTCGCACTGCTTGTCGGTGCAGAAGTACTTGGCCATGGACGCCGTGGCCGGGTCCAGCTTGCCCTCCAGGTGCAGGGTGATGCAGTGGTCCAGGAGGGTGCGCGCGGCCAGGGCCTCGGTCTTGCACTCGGCCAGCTCGAAGCGGAGGTTCTGGAACTTCAGGATGGGCTTGCCGAACGCCTCGCGCTCCTTGGCGTAGTCGATCGCGAGCCGGACCGCGGTCTCGGCCGCCGCCACGGCGGTGACGGCGATGATGAGCCGCTCCTGGGGCAACTGCTGCATGAGCTGGATGAAGCCCTGGCCCTCACCCTCCTCGCCGCCGAGGATGTTGGCGGCGGGGATCCGCATGTCGTCGAAGAACAGCTCCATCGTGTCCTGGTACTTCAGACCGATCTTGTCGAGCTTGCGACCGCGGTCGAAACCCGGCAGGTCGGTGGTCTCGGCGAGGAGCAGGGACAACCCCTGGGCGCCCTCGCCGCCGGTGCGGGCCACGATGATCAGCAGGTCGCAGTGCATGCCGTTCGAGATGAACGTCTTGGCGCCGTTGACCACCAGGTCGTCGCCGTCCCGGACCGCCGTGGTGCGCAGCGCCTGGAGGTCGGACCCCGCTCCGGGCTCGGTCATGGCGATCGCCCCCACCATCTCGCCGGTGGCGAGCTTGGGCAGGAAGCGGGTCTTCTGCTCCTCCGTTCCGTACTGGAGCAGGTAGTGGGCCACGATCGTGCTGTGGACCGAGTTGCCCCAGCCGTCGTCGAGCGCGCGGGTCTGCTCCTCGGCGATGACCGTCTCGTGCGCGAACGTGCCCCCGCCGCCGCCGTACTCCTCGGGGATGGAGATGCACAGCAGGCCCGCATCGCCGGCCTTGTTCCAGAACCCGCGGTCCACGGCGCCCTCGGCGGCCCACCGCTCGAGGTTCGGCGCGGTCTCCTTGTCCAGGAACGCACGCGTGTGGGCGCGGAGGGCGTCCAGGTCGTCGGTCATCCACGGGGAGCGGTAGGGGGCGGTCTCGAACACGGGGAGTCTCCAGGGGTCGGTCGCGTGGGCCCGGGCGGCCCCGCTCGACCACCACAATACGAGTGCATGCTTTGCTATGCAATCGTATTGTCGCGGTATCGTCTCAGGTATCGACCGAACGCAGACGCCGTTCGAGGGCGGGGAAGGGGTGGGGCGCATGGCCGGAACCACTGCCGACCGGGGCGTGGCCGCGGACGGGGACCTCACGGCGCGGGCGCGGATCCGCTACGCCGCACTGGCCCTGTACGCCGAGTACGGCGAGGACAGGGTCTCGATGCGCCGGGTGGCCGCCGAGGTCGGGGTGACGATCGGACTGATCCAGCACCACTTCGGCACCAAGGACGGCCTGCGCCGCGCCGTGGACGATCTCGTGGTGGAGCGGGTGGTCGGGGCGTTGTCGACCGTGGAGCACACCGGGACGGCCGCGGAGGTGGTGGAGGCCCGGAACGTCGCCGTCCGCGAGATGCTCCGGCAGAACCCGCAGCTCGTGAGCTACCTCAACCGGGCCCTGCTGGAGCCCGACGGCCGCGGGGCCCCGCTGCTGGAGGCGATCGTCGACCTCACCACCAGGGAGGTCGAGGGGCTGCGGCGCGGGGGTCTCGCCTCCACGCGGACCTCGGACAAGGTCCAGGTGGTCCGGACGCTCGTCGACCAGGTGGGGGAGTTGTTCCTCCGGCCCGTGGTCGAGGCCATCTGGGCGCATATCGGTGGCGACCCGGGCGAGTGCCCCTCGATCAGGATCACGGTCGAGGGGCACTGAGGTCGAGGGGCACTGAGGTCGAGGGGAGCTCAGGTCGACCGGGCACGTCAGACGGCCGGGCCGCCGCGAGGGGCGGCCCGCGCCCGTCGTGCAGTCGGAGCCCGCGCCCGTTAGGCTGTGAGCGCGTATACCCGGGCAGTCTGCCGGGGTGGGAAGGACACGCTCATGAGGTTCACCGGTCTGGCCAGGCTCGCAGTGACCGCCGTGATGGCCGGTGCGACCGCCCTCGCGGCCCCCGCCGCGGCCCAGGCCGCGATCCCGGTCTCCGGGGGCACCCCCGTGCTGGTCAACGGCGTTGCCGGGTGCACCCTCACCGCGGCGGGTTACGACGCCGCCGGCACGCCCGTCGCCTTCACCGCCGCCCACTGCAGCGATCGGATCAACGCCCCGGTCATCCTCCGGGGCGACCCGGGAGCCGGTGTCATCGGCACCGTCGCGACGCGCAACGAGATCCTCGACTACTCGGTGATCCGCCTCAACCCGGGCGTCGTTGTGCCCGTGCGCCAACCCGGGGTCACCGGACGCGGTCCCGCCCCGGAATTCGGCGACGTGGTCTGCAAGGACGGGATGTCCACCGGGCATACCTGCGGCATCACGTGGCAGCGCGACGGCAACGAGTTCTGGAGCCATGCGTGTGCTGGCTACGGGGACTCCGGCGGGCCCGTGACCCGCGACGGCCGCCTCGTGGGGTTGCTGTCCGGCGGACACATGCCGCCGGCCGCGGGATCGGTCGGAAGCATCGGCGCTCTCCTGCCGTCCTGCCTCCACCCCGTGCAGTCACCCGTGTTCCTCCCGGCGCTGGCGTACTCGTTCGACGCGATCGTGGCCGACGCCACCGACCGGAACTGGCCCGGACGCGGCTTCCGGATGGCCTGACCGGCGGCCGGACCGGCCGCCCGAAACCGGTGTGGATCACCGGCCCGCCTGGTACGACTGGGGTCACCCCGGACGAGAGGTGACCCCATGACCCACACCGACACCCCTGTTCCCCCCCGAGCGACGCGACCGGGCGAGTCGCGGAATGTTCATGATCCTCGCGCTGGTCGTCGTGGTGGTCGTCGTCGGCGTCCTGGTGTTCTTGTTCACGGGTAACGCCGAGGAGTCCGCGCAGCCCGCTGCGGAGGACCCCCAGACGGCGCTCGCCGACGCCATCACGGCGGAGGTGGAGGACGCGGGCGTCGAGTTCGAACCGGGACTCGTCGCCGTGGACTTCCCGATCCGGCAGGGGGCCACCCCGTCCTCCGCCGTGGAGAGTGCGCAGGACGATTCGATCGCCGTGCTCCGGGCCGTTCAGGGGTCCGACTGGTCGGGGACGGTGGAGATCACCGCGTTCACCGCGCCCGGGGACCAGCCGGAGGAACAGAACGGTCAGGAGATGGTGCGGATGGTGTACCTACCCGAGACGGTCGATCGGCTCGACCCCGACGGGATCGGTCGCGAGGACGTGTGGGCCGAGGCGGACGAGCAGTTCGTGGATCCGGCTCTGACCGGGTAGCACGTAGTTCGACGCCCCTCATCGCCTCCACAGCTCTTCGGTCTCGGCCGCACCAGCCTCCGACCGGATGCGCTGCCAGTTGCGGCCACCCCGGGCGAACGTGGCCCGCACGGCGGCGGGGACGATCGACCGGTCTGTCGGCTCCGATCGCCACCGGCAGTCCCGGACGTGGACCAGGTCCACCTCGTGCGCCTCGTCCGAGTCGTCGTAGCGCCACGGCCCCCCGAGACGCCCGAGCCAGTAGTTGCCGTCGACGTCCCGGGTCCACACATATGCACCGTCGGGCACTCGGGCGAACCGTTCGAGGCGGCGGGCCAGCCTGTCGTCGTGCTGCGCCGCGGCGGCGTCGACCGCCTCTGCGAGCGATGAGGGTGGCGGCCCCGCCAGGCGGCCGCCCATGCCGCAGAGCCCGACGCGCAGGCCCCGCTCGACACCCACCCCGTCCGCCACGGCGTCGTCCCTCGACCGCATCGGGGCCCTGAACAGGGGAACGTCGTCAGCCGCCATCGGAACTGCTCCTCTCGGGGCACCTGCTCGGGTGGGACGGGTGCGGGAAGGGCGAGCCCCGCGAACGAGGAACGCCTCCGCGGATCAATGATCCACGGAGGCGTCCGTCGTTCTCAACCGCGCATACGGCCGCGGCTCACTTCAGTTCGGCGCTCGACAGGTCGAGGATGCGCCGCGCGATCACCAGCTGCTGGATCTGCTGGGTGCCCTCGAAGATGTCGAGGATCTTGGAGTCGCGCGACCACTTCTCCAGGAAGCTGCGCTCGGAGTAGCCGTAGCTGCCGGCCAGCTCGACCGCGCCCAGGGTGACGGCGGAGCCGGTGCGCCCGGCCTTGGCCTTGCACATCGACGCCTCCTTGGTGTTGGGCATCTTGTTGTCGGCCATCCACGCGGCGCGGAGCGTGAGCAGGTACGCGGACTCCCAGTCCGCCTCGAGCTCGAGGTACTTGGCCACCGCGGCCGGCTGGCTGGTGGCGGGCCGGTCGTAGTCGATCTCGAGTCCGGCCTCCTCGAGCAGGGTGCGGATCTCCTCCAGCGCGGCGCGGGCGACACCGACGGCCATGCCGGCCACCAGCGGCCGGGTGTTGTCGAAGGTCTGCATGGCGCCGGCGAAGCCCTTGTCCACGCGGACCTCCGGGTCGCCCAGGAGGTTCTCCTTGGGGATCCGGCAGTTGTCGAAGGTGATCTGCGCGGTATCCGAGGCGCGGATGCCGAGCTTGTGCTCGAGCCGGTCCACGGAGACACCGGGGTGCTCGCGTGGGACCACGAACGATTTGATGGCCGCGCGGCCCTTGGTCTTGTCCAGCGTCGCCCAGACCACGATGTGGTCGGCGCGGGCGCCGGAGGTCACGTAGATCTTGGTGCCGTTGATCACGTACTCGTCGCCCTCGAGGCGGGCGGTGGTCGACACGGCGGCCGAGTCGGACCCGAACTCGGGCTCGGTGATGGCCATGGAGGCCCACACCCGCCCGAACTTCTCCATCTGCTCCTCGCTGGCCACTGCGGCGATCGCGGAGTTGCCCAGACCCTGGCGGGGGATCGAGAGGGTGAGGCCCACGTCGCCCCAGCACGTCTCGATGATGTTGAGCAGCGACTTCATGTTGCCGCCGTTGGAGACGCCTTCGCGACGCGGTGCGCCGCCCGAGCCCATGGTGGCACCGGAGGCGGCCTGACCGGCGTCCTCCATGGCCTCCATCATGGCCTTGAGCGTGTCGAGCTCGACGGGGTACTCGTGCTCCGCGAGGTCGTACTTGCGGGAGACGGGACGGAAGATCTGCGTGGCGACCTGGCGGGCCTGGTTGGCGCCCGCCTCGAGCCGCTTGGGGAGTTCGAGATTGATCATCGTCAGTGGTCCTTCGTGCTGGTGGGGCGGGAGGCGAGGTGGGCGGTGCTCACAGGACCACCACGCCCTCGGCCACACCCACGGCGCGCAGGTCGCGGTACCAGCGCTCGACGGGGTGCTCCTTGGTGAAGCCGTGTCCACCGAGCAGCTGGACGCCGTCGAGGCCGATCCTCATTCCCTTGTCCGCGGCGATCTTGCGGGCGAGGGCCGCTTCGCGTGCGAAGGGCAGACCCTGTTCGGCGCGCGACGCGCCGCGCCAGGTCACCAGGCGCATGCCGTCGAGCTCGGTGGCCATGTCGGCGACGGCGAAGGCGACCGCCTGGCGGTGCGCGACGGGTTCGCCGAAGGCCTGGCGCTCCTTGACGTACGGGGTCACGTAGTCGAGGACCGCGTGCGAGGTGCCCACCGCGAGCGAGGCCCAGCCCAGTCGCGACAGACGGATCACGTCGGCATAGGTCCTGGCCCGCTCCTCCGGGGAGGCGTCGGGGCCACCGAGGACCGCGTCGGCCGGGAGGGAGACGTCGGTGAGGACGATCCGCCCCAGACCCGCGGCGCGCAGGCCCATGGACGGGTCCGCCTCCACCACGAGTCCGTCGGTGTCGGACTCGACCACGAAGAGGGTCGGGAACCCGTCGAGAGAGGCGGCGACGACGAAGAGCTCGGCGCTCCCGGCGGTGGGCACCATCGACTTGACGCCGTTGAGCGTGAACCCACCCGGCCCGCGGGTGGCGGTGGTCTTGAGCTCGAACGGATCGAAGAGCGGACGGGGCTCGGCCACCACGACGGCGGCCGCCGGGACCTGCTCGGAGGCGAAGGCCGGCAGATAGGACTTCTGCTGGGCGTCCGACCCGAACTGGGTCAGGGTGGTCGCGACGCCGGAGGGCGCCAGGATCGGCAGGGCCAGACCCATGTCGCCGTAGGCCAACGCCTCGGCGACCAGCGAGTTGGTCACCACGCCGCGCTCGGAGGCGATGCCCTCGAACTCCTCGGGCACGTTGAGCATGGTGGCGCCGATCTCGGCGGACCGGGTCAGCAGCGACGCGGGGGCCTCGGCGGCGTGGTCCGCGTCGTGAGCGGCCGGTCGGACGACCTCGGCGGCGAAGTCCCGGACTGTCTCGACGATCATCTGCTGGTCGTCGTCCAGGGTGAGGTCGAACAGGTCGGGCCTCGCCTCGGAGTCGGCGTCGGGCAGACGCTTGGGCGCGCCGGATCCGGAGACCTTCTTGAACGACTTGGTGGCGGCGCCGAGGGTCTTGAAGCCGGTCTTGGTGGCCTCGTAGGTGACCCGGTCGACCTTCTGGCGCAGATTGAAGCGCTCGGCGAACTCCGACCCGGTGATCGTCGTGAGCGCGCGCATCGCGGCTCCGATCGCGTCGATCCTCGTGGGGTTCTTACCCGGGGTGGAGGCCTCCGCGCGTCCGGTCGTGGACGGGGACGTGGGGTTCTTGCTCATCATCACCAGCTGTTCTCGTGACGGACGGTGGACGGTGCTGTCGGGGACATCTTACTTCGGAGTAAGTTCCGAACGCCAGACTTTGCCCTCAAGTCGTCCCAGCCCCTGGTGAGAGCCTCGGGCTCAGCCCCGGAGGAGCGCCACGGCCTGCTCGACGGCCCCCGGACGGCCCGCCACGAACCAGTCGTAGCCGTTCACCTCGACGGTCGCGCAGAGCCCACCCGCGCCCTCGACCAGGGCCCGTCCGGGGAGCCAGTCCCACTCCGGGCACGAGTGCTGACACCACACCGAGTGGACGCCGCAGGCGACCGACGCCAGGTCGACGGAGCCCGATCCGAGCATCCGGATCGTCGCCGCACCTCGGCTGACCCGGTGGAAGGGGTCGGCGAGGTCGGGGTCGGCGAAGAACGGCGGGTGGAGATAGGTGGCCAGACTTCCGGCGGCGAGGTCGCCGGGGGTGAGTCGGGTCACGGGGACGCCGTTCCGACGGGTGGGTACGTCCGAACCCCCGACGAAGGTGTCCCCGGTGACGGGCCGGTGGACGGCCCCGAGCAGGTAGTCGTCCGGCCCGGTGACGGCCACGGCCGAACACCAGTAGTCCGAGCCGCTGACGAAGTTGTAGGTCCCGTCGACCGGGTCGACGACCCACCTGCGTTCGTGACGACCGGGGACCAGGGTGCCCTCCTCGCCGAGGACCCCGTCGTCAGGGCGGTGGCGGGACAGGAGGGCGGTGATCTGGCGCTCGGCGGCCCGGTCGGCCTCGGTGACCACGTCGGAGACCGAGGTCTTGTGGCGGACGTCCAGGCCGTCCTCGCGCAGACGTCGAGCCAGGGACCCGGCGTCGACGACGAGTCTGGCGGCCAGGTCCGCGTCGGTCATCGGCGCGACGGCCTCGTCGGACGGAGGGCGCAGGTGGCGGGTCTCAGGGGACATCGGTTTCCTCCGCTGGGCCGCAGTGGCCCGCTGACCTCGGGCGGTAGCGGGTCCGTCGCCCGCGACGCTACCCCCGTGAGTCGACGACGGGGTGTGCGCCGGACCGCGGGAGGGTGGCGGGTGGGGAAACGCGGGGCGGACGCCCGGCCGCGTAGAGTTGGATCCCGTGCACCCCGACGTTTCCGCCGACATCGCAGCCCTCGACGCCACCATGACCACGGTCGAGAAGGTCCTCGACATCGAGGAGCTCGCCCGCCGTGTCGATGAGCTGGAGCAGATGGCCGCCGACCCCGACCTGTGGAACGACCAGGACCGGGCGCAGAAGGTCACCAGCGAGCTCTCCTACATCCAGGCCGACCTGCGCAGGTGTCGCGAGCTGCGCCAACGCATCGAGGACCTCCCGCTGATGTACGAGCTGGCGGAGGAGGAGGGGGACGGAGCCGTCGAGGACGCGGACGCCGAGCGCCTCCAGCTGCGTGAGGACGTCGAGGCCATCGAGGTCAAGACGATGCTCAGCGGCGAGTACGACCAGCGTGAGGCCGTGGTCAACATCCGTGCCGGTGCCGGCGGTGTCGACGCCGCGGACTTCGCCGAGATGCTCATGCGCATGTATGTGCGGTGGGCGGAGAAGGCCGGCCACAAGGTCGAGGTGTACGACACCTCGTACGCGGAGGAGGCGGGCATCAAGTCGGCGACCTTCGTCGTCCATGACCCGTACATGTACGGCACACTCTCCGTCGAGCAGGGGACCCACCGACTCGTCCGCATCAGCCCGTTCGACAACCAGGGCAGGCGGCAGACCTCGTTCGCCGAGGTCGAGGTGCTGCCGGTGGTGGAGACGACCGACTCGATCGAGGTCAACGAGAACGAGGTGCGCGTCGACGTCTACCGCTCGTCCGGCCCCGGCGGGCAGTCCGTCAACACGACCGACTCGGCGGTCCGCCTCACCCACGTCCCCACCGGGATCGTGGTGACGTGTCAGAACGAGAAGTCGCAGTTGCAGAACAAGGTCGCGGCCATGAAGGTCCTGCAGGCCAAGCTGCTCGCACGCAAGCAACAGGAGGAGCGGGCCGCCATGGACGCGCTCGGTTCGGGCGGCAACGCCTCCTGGGGTAACCAGATGCGGTCGTACGTCCTGCACCCGTACCAGATGGTCAAGGACCTGCGGACGGAGTTCGAGGTCAACAACCCGTCGGCGGTCCTGGACGGCGACCTGGACGGGTTCATCGAGGCGGGCATCCGGTGGCGGATGCGGGAGGGGGCCGACGCGGAGTGAGGTTCCAGACTGACTTCAATCCCATCCTGAACTGGCTCAGCAACAACGGCCTCGAGGTCGTCCTCCTCGTGCTGGGCGCCGCCCTGATGACGCGGGTGATCGCCAAGATCGCGCGGATGTGGACCGATCGGATCGACGCCAAACACACCGACGAGGATTTCTGGTCGGAGGAGTCCAAGCACCTCCACTCGCTGATCCAGGTGATCTCGTACGTCGCCGTGGGCGTGCTGTACATCCTGTTCGGAATCCAGATCCTCCTGCGCTTCGGCGTCAACCTGGTCGCACTCGTCGCCCCGGCCACCGTGCTCGGTGCGGCGCTGGGCTTCGGTGCCCAGAAGATCGTCCAGGACTTCCTGGCCGGGTTCTTCGTCCTGGCCGAGCGTCAATACGGCTACGGCGACATCGTGGAGCTCACCACTGCGACGGGCGTCGCCGCGGGAACCGTCGAGGACGTCACCCTGCGCATCACCCGCCTGCGGACCCTCGACGGCGAGGCGGTGATCGTCCCCAACGGCCAGATCGTCACCGCGATCAACCAGTCGCAGGACTGGGCGCGTGCGATCATCGACGTCCCGGTGCCCAACAACGCCGACATGGACAAGGCCAACGAGGTGCTCGCACAGGTCTGTCGCGAGATCACCGACGACGACCGGGTGGGCCAGTACGTCCTGGACGAACCCACCGTGATGGGTGTGCAGTCGATCCGGCTGGAGCAGACCGTGATCCGGTTGCTGGCCCGGACCAAGCCCGGCATGCAGTGGGAGGTGGGCCGACGGATGCGCGCGGTCATCCTGCGCCGGTTCCGCGCGGAGGGGATCGTTCTGGAGCCCGAGGCCCTGGCCGCGATCCGGGCGGGCATGCTCCGACCGCAGACCGGAGAGGGGAGCGCGTGATGGCCGAGCGCCGAGACGACGACACGACAGCCGAAGACCACACGCCCGACGACCACACACCTGAGGGCACGACCTCCGACGCGGTCTCGTCCGGCGAGCTCGGCCCGGAGGCCGAGGACAGCGCGCGGACCGAGGCGGCGACCACGCGTGAGCCCCTGATCAGCGGCGATCCGCTGGGTCTCGGGGGGACCACCGATCCCGATGCGCCGTCCCGTCGGCCGCGACCGAAGATCGTGTCCCTGCTCGGGGAGTTCTTCAGGATGTCGCGGACCACCGCGATCCTGCTGGTGGCGTTCGTCCTGTTCGCTATGCTCTATTCGCTGGTCAAGGACCAGCCGGTCGCCCGTTTCGGGCCCCCACCGCCCCAGACGGACACCGCCGAGACCGAACCGCCCGCGCCGGCCGAGGGGACGACACCCGTCGAGGAGTCGCCGACCCCGGGGACCACGGTCGACCAGACGACGGTTCCGACCGCCACTCCGCAGACGTCACCGCCGGTCACCGGAACGACGCCGCCGCCGGGACGCCAGACCCCGACGTCCCCCACGGGAGCGACCGGGCAGCAGGCGCCGCCGCAGCAGTCACCGCAGGAGCAGTCGCCGCAGGAGCAGGCGCGACAGGGAGAGGATTCCGGCGACGCCGGTGCCGGAGAGAATCCCGTGACCACGAGCTGACACCGGCGGCTCCATTGACTGCCGTGTGGCTGGAGTAGCGCTAGGCTACTCGCGTGATCAGTGCTTCCCATGTGACCAAGTCGTACGCGTCCTCGACGCGCCCGGCTCTGTCCGACGTGACCGTCGAGATCGCCGAGGGCGAGTTCGCCTTCCTCATCGGCGCCTCCGGGTCGGGAAAGTCGACCTTCCTGCGTCTACTGCTCCGCGAGGACCGGCCCGACTCCGGGACCCTGGTCGTCGCCGGCCACGACCTCACCAGGATGAAGGCCTCGTCCGTGCCGGCGCTGCGTCGCTCGCTCGGCTGTGTCTTCCAGGATTTCCGGTTGCTGCCGGACAAGACCGTGGCCGAGAACGTGGCGTTCGCGCTGCAGGTGATCGGCAAGTCCCGCCGGACGATCGACGAGGTCGTTCCCGAGACGCTCGAGATGGTGGGTCTGGTACGCGAGGCCGGTCGTCGGCCACACGAACTCTCCGGCGGCGAACAGCAACGCGTGGCGATCGCGAGGGCGGTCGTCAACCGACCGAAGCTGTTGCTCGCCGACGAACCGACCGGCAACCTCGACCCCGAGACCAGCGAGGACATCATGCTGCTGCTCGACCGAATCAATCGGACCGGGACCACGGTCCTCATGGCCACGCACGACCGACACATCGTCGACCGCTCGCGACGCCGCGTGGTGGAGTTGGTCGACGGAAGGGTCGTCCGCGACGACTCCCGCGGCACCTACGGGGTGGGGCGCTGATGGCCGCGCGGTTCATCGCGTCCGAGGTCGCACAGGGCCTGCGCCGCAACCTGTCGATGACGCTGGCCATGATCATCACCACCGCCGTCGCGTTGGCGATGCTCGGCGCCGGGGTGCTGGTGGTCATGACTGCCTCGGCCAGCCAGGTCAAGTACGACTACCTCAACGAGTTCCGTGTCTACGTGGACCGGGCCATCTCCCTCGAGGACCCCGACTGCACCTCGGCGTGCGGTGGGATCCGGGACGAGTTGGAGGCCACGGCCGGCGTGGCCTCGGTGGAGTACAAGAACCCGCAGGAGACGTACGAGGAGTTCGTCGAGCTCTTCGCCTCCACCGACCCCGTCCTGGTGGAGTCGACCTCCCCGGACGCCCTGGGGTCGCGATTCACGCTCACCCTCGACGACCCCACCCGTGCGGAGTCCGTGGCCGAGGACCTGGAGGGTGTCGCGGGGATCGAGGTCGTGCAGGGGCAGGGGGAGCTGGTCGAGCGCGTCTTCTCCGTCCTGGACGGCATCCGGAACGCCGCGTTCGCCGTCGCGGTGGTCCAGCTCCTGGCCACCGTCCTGCTCATCGCCAACATGACGCAGATCGCGGCCTTCACCCGCCGGACCGCGCTGGGAATCATGCGCCTGGTGGGGGCGAGCCGCTGGTACACCGAACTGCCGTTCGTGGTGGAAGCCGTTCTCGCGTCGGTGGTCGGTTCGCTGCTCGCGGTCGGCGGGCTGCTGGCGGCCAAGGTCGTCTTCCTCGACAGAGTGCTGGCCGAGGCGTACCGGGCGAACCTGGTGGAACGGATCACCACCGTCGACATCCTGATGCTGGCCCCGGTCCTCGTGGTGGCGGGCGCGGTGGTGTCCGCGCTCACGGCGTGGGTCACGCTGCGGATCACGGTTCGGCAGTGATCCCGTACTGATCTAGAGTGGGGGATCTGCCCGACGGACGGACGAGGAGGTGAACCGACGTGGCCAAGAAGAACAAGAAGAAGGGCGCGTCGTCCCTCGGCCGTGACGGCAGCGTGGTCGCGAGCAACCGCAAGGCCCGGCACGAGTACTCCATCCTCGACACCCACGAGGCGGGCATCGCGCTGTTGGGTACAGAGATCAAGAGCATGCGCGAGGGCCAGGCGTCGTTGGTCGACGCGTTCGCGACGATCGACGACGGCGAGGTGTGGCTCCGCGGGCTCCACATCCCCGAGTACTCCCACGGGAACTGGACCAACCATGCACCCAAGCGGGCCCGCAAACTGCTTCTGCACCGGCGCGAGATCGATTCGCTCGTCGGCAAGGTGCGGGACGGCAACGCCACGCTGGTCCCGCTGTCCCTCTACTTCGTGAACGGACGGGTCAAGGTCGAACTGGCCGTCGCGCGGGGTAAGCAGGCCCACGACAAGCGGCACGACATCGCCAAACGGACCGCCGAACGCGAGGCCGTGCGCGAACTCGGCAGAAGGATCAAGGGCATGCACGCATGATGCCGGTCGCGCTGGCGTCGACCTCGGCGGTGGCGTACGGCATCAGCGACTACCTCGGCGGGGTCGCGTCCCGGCGGGCCCGTGCACTGAGGGTCGTCAGCGTGTCGTACCCGCTGTCGATCGTGCTGGTCGGGGCGGCGGCGGTGGTGTCCGGGGGGTCACCGACCCTGGTCGGGTTGGCCTGGGGGCTGACTTCGGGCCTCCTGTCAGGTCTCGCGGTGTGGTCGTTCTACGTCGCGCTCTCGCGCGGGCCGATGAGCGTGATCTCGCCGATCACGGCGGTTCTGGCCGCGTCGGTGCCGCTCGCGTTCGGGTTGGTGGCGGGGGAGCGGCCCGGGGCGGCAGCCCTGGTCGGGATGTCGGTGGCGCTCGTCGCCACGGTCCTCGTCTCACTGGAGAGCGACGAGGGTTCGTCGATCGGACACGGTCGCCTCACCTGGCCGTTGATGGCGCTCACGGTGATCTCGGGGCTGGCGTTCGCGGGCTTCTTCGTCCTGCTGGCACAGGTCCCGGCGGGTGAGGGGCTGTGGCCGGTCGCGGCGTCGCGGGTGGGCGCCACCGGGGTCGTCCTGGCGGCGGCGTTCGCCGCCCGCGAGTCGTTCAGGTTCTCCCGGCGCCTCATCGCCATCGGCCTGGTGATCGCCGTGTTCGACGCGGTCGCCAACGGAGCCTTCTACTTCGCCTCCCAGGCGGGCATGCTCTCGCTGGTGAGCGTGATCGCCGCGCTCTACCCCGCCTTCACGGTGGCGCTGGCCATCACGCACGGAGGGGAGCGCCTTCGCGCGGTCCAGATCGCGGGGCTCGCACTGGCGGGGGTGGCGATCGCACTGCTCGCGCTGGGCTGAGGTGGAGACGGAGCTCACCCTGGCGGTGGGGCCCCGGTCGGGGTAGGGTCAGTGGTCCGTCGATGAGAGTCGGCGGACCTGACGGGGCTGATGTGGTTTCGACTACGTGAGTTGACGCAGGGGAAGCGTGCCGGTGCAGGCCAGAGACCACCGTAAGCGTCGTGGCAACCAATTACGCGCCGATACCAATCAGCGCGACTACGCCCTCGCTGCCTGACAGCGAGCCCGTAGTCTGTCGGCCCGGGGTCGCCCTCGCCCCGGTCACCGGCATCATCTAGAGGGATCACCGGCTCACCCGGTCACGGGGTGGGTCGGGACATCCAACAGTGACTGGGATCGTCATCGCCGACATGTCCGCATGAGGGCGAGATCCGAGTAGAGGCCAACGCGGACTGCGCACGGAGAAGCCCTGCCGATGCTGCGGAGGACCCGGGTTCAATTCCCGGCAGCTCCACCATCGGGCCGAGCCCCCGGTCGATCACCGACCGGGGGCTCGGTGCATTTCGGCCTCGCCACCTGCCCTCACCTGAAAGAGGACTCAGGCGGTTTCGGTACCCTCTCGGTAGTCGCCAGTCGCTCGGAAAGGGCCGACGGTTTCCCAGGAGAGAAAGGCCCACCCACACGTGAACGCCAAGTCCGCAGGTAACAAGAGCACGAAGGTCCTGAAGACCAAGAAGAACAACGGGATGCTGATCACGGTCGCGGCGCTGATCGCCGTCGCCGTCCTGGTCCTCGGCGGTGTCGTGTGGATGGCCCAGCGGGGCGGCGAGGCCAACCCGATCACGTTCGGTGAGACGGCCGACGAGCTGATCGAGATCTCGGACACGGGTGTGATCGCGGTGGGGGAGGAGACCGCCCCGACCGTCCAGATCTGGGAGGACTTCATGTGCCCGGCGTGTGCCTCCTTCGAGGGGCAGAACGGCGTCCCGATCGCCGAGGCCGTCGAGGCCGGTGACCTGCGCGTGGAGTTCCACACCCTCAACTTCCTCGACCGCCAGTCGGCGTCGGGCGAGTACTCCACGCGGGCCATCGCCGCTGTCCAGTGCGTCGCGGCCAAGGACTCGCTGCCGGTCTTCTTCGACGTCAAGAACGCCTTTTTCGACCAGCAGCCCACCGAGGGCGGCGGTGACCGTTCCGCGCGGGAGCTGGCGGCCACCGCCGAGGCGGCCGGCGCGAACGCCGACACCGTCGAGTGCATCGGCAACGTGGAGACCAATGGCGGGATGGAGAAGGCCTCGGATACCGCCGACAATTCGCAGGACAGTATCCGGGAGGTCACCGACCGCGTCTCCACCCCCACCGTCGCCTACGAGGGCGAGGTCGTGGAGATCGGCGATCCGGCCTGGCTGGACAACATCCTCGCCTGACCCCGGTCCGCGCCGATCGATACCGGCCCCGCCCGTCCAGGGCGGGGCCGGAGGCGATTTGGAGGGCCGAAGCGGGATGGTGTAACTTTGGTCGAGCCGGTCGCCGAGAGGTGAGCGGCGGAACAACCGATACGGGGCTATGGCGCAGCTGGTAGCGCACCACACTGGCAGTGTGGGGGTCAGGGGTTCGAGTCCCCTTAGCTCCACCCGAGCAACCGATCCGGCAACGGATGGTTCATGCGAGCAAGAGCCCGGCCACCGGCCGGGCTCTTTTCATCTCTATCCCTGCTGCGCGGCCCACTCGGCGACCCGACGTGCGCTCTCGGACTCCGACAGGTCCTCCACGCGGGACATGATCGACCAGCGGACGCCGTACGGATCGCGGATCGAGGCGAACCGGTCGCCGGAGACGAAGTCGCTCACGGGTTCACGGATCGTGGCACCGGCAAGTTCGGCCCGGTGGACCACCTCGTCGACGTCCGCGCAGTACATCCCGATCGAATAGCAGGCCACCTCCCCGGAGGGCGGTGGCACGAGCCCGAACCGGGGACTGGGCTCGCCGAGTTGGAGCCGGCCGTTGCCGAAGTCGAGTTCGGCGTGCACGACGATCCCGCCCATCTCCGTCACGTCGACCACCCGGGCGCCGAACACCGAGGAATAGAATTCGAGGGCGTCACCCGCTCTCTCGACCGCGAGGAACGGGGTGAGGCTGGTCGACCCGTGGGGGACGCCGTCGGTGGTGTGTTCTCCGGTGACCCCGGTCCGGGGCGTGGTGTTCTCTGTCATGCGATGAACCTACGAGAGCATGCACGTGAGCGGCTTGAAGATTCGCGACGCAGTCGCGTGGGGCACGCGGGGAGGGGACGATGTCCGATCTCGGTGATCGACGCGGGGTCCTCTACCCGGACCGGCTGCCCACCTTCCACCGCGAGGACGCCCCGCGGGAACTGCGTGACCGCATCCGCTGGTTCTGGATCCCGCGCTGGCGTCTCGCGCCGGGGGAGACCTCCCGGCAGGAGCTGCTGCCGTTTCCCGCGTCGAATCTCGTCGTCGACCCGGAAGGAGTCAGCCTCTCCGGACCGACGACCGGCATCTCCCACCGCGACCTGAGCGGTACCGGTTGGGCGGTCGGGGCCCTGCTCCGTCCGGCCGGGCTGGCCTCGTTGACGGCCGAACCCCGGCGCCTCCGCGACGCGGAGACCCCGTTCGAGGCCCCCGAGCTGCATCGTGCCGTCATGGCGGCGATGGGACAGGTGGACGAGGTCGTCGGCCGGACGAGTGAAACCGACCAGCGCGGGACCGACCAGCGGAGCATCGACCAGGGCGAGTCCGTCGCCCGCGACCGGGCGCTGCGCTACTTCTCCGCCTGGGCCGCCGCGAACCTGGCCGCCCCGGACGCCGGCGGCGTCATGGCCAATGCGATGGAGGACCTCGTCGCCTCGGACCGGTCGATCGTGCGAGTGGACCAGGTCGCCGAAGCCCTGGGCGTCTCGACACGGGCGGTGCAGCGACTCGCGCACCGCTACGTGGGACTACCGCCACTGGCGATGATCCGTCGGTACCGGCTCCAGGAGGCCGCACAGCGGCTACGCGAGGACCCGTCGGTGACGATCGCCCGGATCGCCGCGGAACTCGGATACTCCGACCACGCTCACCTCAGCGCGGACTTCCGCACGGTCCTCGGCCTGAGCCCCCGCTCCTACCGCCGTGCGCCCGGCGCGGCGGCGAAGGGATCCTCCGAAGGGTGACGGATGGGCACGATCCGCTGGCCGAGGGGGAGCAGGGCCAGCGGGACCATCTTCCAGCAGGCGATGCCGAAGGGGATGCCCACGATCGTCAGGCACAGCAGCAACCCGGCGACCAGGTGGGCGATCGCCAGTTCCCAGCCGAGCACCAGGATCCACAGGATGTTGCCGATCAGGGAGAACGCACCGGCATCCCTGCGGAACTCGGTCCGCCGCCCGAACGGCCACAGGACGTACGCCGCGAGTCGGAACGACGCGATGCCGAACGGGATGGTGATGATCAGGATGCAGGCGATGATCCCGGCGATGACGTAGGCCAGCGCCAACCACCAGCCGGCGAGAAGAAACCAGAGCACGTTTCCCAGGGTTCGCATCTCACCACGGTAGTCGCCGCGGGGGTCCGCCGACCCGGTACCGGTGCGCCGGATGCTGGGCCTCGTGCGCCGGATGCGGGACCCGGTGCCCAAAGCGCTGACGCCCGGCGAGGCATGTGTCATGTTTTGGTGATGGGTGTTCATAAGTGTGCCGTCACCAGGATTCTGCTCGCGCTGGTGCTCGCCATAGGGATGGTCGCGACCGCTCTGATCGCGGTATCCGTGCAGGCGCGGGCCGAGGCGCGGATGGCCGAGGGGTTCCACTGGGGGGTGGCGACCTCGGGTTTCCAGGTCGAGGGTTCAAATATGGACTCCAACTGGAAGCGGTACGTCGACGCCGCCGCGGCGCGTGGAGAGGCAGACCCGGTCAACGATGCCGTGGACTTCTGGAACAGGTACCCCGAGGACATCGCCCGTGCCGCGGACATGGGGGTCACCACGTTCAGGCTCAGCGTGGAGTGGTCCCGGATCGAGCCGGAACCGGGGCGCTACGACGAGGAGGCGTTACGTCGGTACGACCGCATCCTCGACACCATCCGGGCGCACGGGATGACGCCCATGATCACGATGGTCCACTACGTGTATCCGGGATGGCTGGTCGACCGAGGTGGGTTCCTCTCGCCGGACTCGGTGGAGGCGTTCGGTCGCTACGCCGAGCTCATCACCGAGCGGTGGGCCGGCGACGGGACGATGTGGGTCACCTTCAACGAACCCCTCGTGTTCTTCAGCCACGAACTCCGCATAGGTCTGGTCGGGCTGCACCAGTTCACCGCGTTCCGCGACAACGTGGTCGCGGCCCACAAGCTGGGATACCACGCCGCTCACCGGGCCGACCCGAACGCGATGGTGACCGCCAACGAGGCGTACCTGCCCGCGTTCGCACCGGCCACGGACGATCTGCTGCTCAACTACATCCGCGACGAGCTTGACTTCATCGGAGTCGACTACTACTACGGCATCGCGCTCGACAACCTCACCACCATCCGCGCGGCCTGGGACGACTTCGCCGGGGTCCGTCCGCAGCCGGAGGGGATGTACGAGTCGATCGTGCACTACGCCAGGCACTTCCCCGGAAAGCCGCTGTTCATCGTCGAGAACGGGATGCCCACCCACAACGGCCACCGGGAGGACTCCTTCGAGCGTGGCGACTACCTCCGGGACGTCGTCTTCTGGATCCAGCGCGCGGTCGCCGACGGGTATCCGGTGATCGGTTACAACCACTGGTCCCTGGTCGACAACTACGAGTGGGGCAGCTACGACTCCCGTTTCGGCCTCTACCAGGTCGACGTGCTCACCGATCCGACGCTCGAGCGCAGACCGACCTCCGGGGTCGACGCGTACCGGGACGTGATCGCGCGCGGCGGCGTCCCGGAGGGCTACCGCCCGGTCCTGCCGGTGGGCACGTGCTCGCTGGGGACGATCCCCGATACCTGCCTCCATCCCGTCGACGTCCACGGTCCGCTCGCGCGGTTGGTGGGCTGACGGCCCGGACCACCTCCGACGAGCCCTTCACCAGCCGGCACCCCGGACGTAGGGTCAGCCCATGGAACGGTTCGCCTCCGTCACCGGGGAACTCGACACCCTGGTCGACTCCGGTCGGCTGACGGGATACGTCTGCGGGATCCGGGAAAACGGTCGATCGCGGATCGCGGCGGGTGGGACGCGGTCGCGCGGCGGCCCCGCGCTCGACGAGGACGCGGTGTTCCCGCTGTCGTCCACCACCAAGCCGGTGGGCGGCGTGCTCGCACTGAGGTTGGTCGAGCTCGGGATCCTCGCGCTCGACGACCCGGTGGCCATACTCCTGCCGGAGCTGTCCGCCCCACGGGTCCTCACCCGGCCGGACGGGCCGATCGACCGCACCGTGCCGGCCGGGCGGCAGATCACGCTGCGCCACCTCCTCACCATGACCGCCGGCGTCGGCTGGGCGGGCGCGGGCAGCCCGCTGACCGACGCCATGAGCGAGCGCCAGGTGGCACCGGGCCCCTACGCTCCGCCGATGGAGCCGGACGAGTACCTCCGGCTGCTCGGTGGGCTGCCCCTGGTGGACCAGCCGGGCCGTGGCTGGCACTACCACACCAGCAGCGACGTCCTCGGGGTGCTCCTGGCGCGGGCCACGGGCGCCACCGTGTCCGGGTTGGTGGCCGAGCACGTCACGGGTCCGCTCGGTCTGGCGGACTGCGACTTCACCGCCGACCCGGATCGGATCCCCACCTGCTACGGGCTCGGACCCGACGGGGGTCTCCGGTCGCTGGACATCCGGAGCATGTTCGCCCACCCGCCTCGCTTCGAGTCCCTGGCGTGCGGCCTGGCCTCGACCGTCGCCGACTATCTGGCCTTCCTCGACATCCTGGTCGACGGCGGGATCGTCCTGGGTCCGGAGTACGTGGAGGAGATGACGACCGACCACCTGACCCCGCGGCAGCGCGCCGGTGCGGAGGGGTTCATCGGTCCCGGTTGCGGGTACGGGATGCAGGTGGAGATCCGCCCGGACGGGGTCGTCGGCTGGGCCGGGGGGCTGGGGACGATCGGCTACGTCGACCGGCGCACGGGCCGCTGCGCGGCGGTGTTCACCACGCAGGCCTTCGACGTACCGGGGACGGCGGATGCGCTGGACTCGGTGTGGGCGCTGTTGCGGTGACCGGTCGTCGGTGCCGGTCGTCTCCGACGGTCGGCGGTGGCCGACCGTCGGGTCGTCACCCCTCGCGCCACCAGGTGTCCAGTGGCGTGGCCGGGACCGCCCGCTTGTGGCGGGTGGCCAGGAAGAGTTGCTCGATCCGGGCAGCGGCCTCCGTCGGTACGCCGTCGCGGCCTTCCAGGTAGTCGTCGATCTGCTCGTACGTCACTCCCAGTGCCTCCTCGTCGGGCAGGCCCGGACGGTCATCCTCGAGATCGGCGGTGGGGACCTTCCGCCAGGTCGACTCCGGTGCGCCGAGGTGCTGCAGCAGCGCTGCGCCCTGCCGTTTGGTGAGGCCGGTCAGGGGGGTCAGGTCGACCCCGCCGTCGCCGTACTTGGTGAAGAAACCGGTGGCCGCCTCGGCGGCGTGATCGGTGCCGACGACGAGGTGGCCGAGCTGCCCGGCCACCGCGTACTGCGCGACCATCCGCTGGCGCGCCTTGACGTTCCCGCGGACGAAGTCCCGGAGCGGGCCCCCGTGGTCGGGAAGGTCCTCCAGCGCAGCCGCAGCCGCAACCGAGGAGGCCTCCGAGGCTGCCCGGATGTCGACGGTGACGCGGGCATCGGGCCGGATGAAGTCCAGGGCCGCGACGGCGTCGTCCTCGTCCGCCTGGGTTCCGTGGGGGAGCCGCATGGCGACGAACCGGGCGTCGGGCAGGCCCTCGTCGCGGAGTCTCTCGGCGGCGAGCTGGCAGAGGCGGCCCGTCAGGGTGGAGTCCTGGCCGCCGCTGATCCCCAGGACGAAACCCGTGGCGGGAGTGCTACGGAGGTACTCGGCCAGGAACGCCACCCGCCGGGCCACCTCCTGCTCCGGATCGATGTCGGGACGAACGCCGAGTTCGGCGATGATGGACGCGCGGAGAGCGCCGGTGGCGGCAGAGGACTGAGTCATGGCGTCAGCATAGGAAGCCCGTGTGTCTTCTGCGTGACATGCGGACAGGGCGGGCGAGGTGCCCGGTTCCGCCGGTTGGAGTTCTGACGGGGCAGTCCGTTACGATGGACCAGTTGTGTGTCGTGCATCCGACCTCCGGGTCGGACGTGTCGCGCAGTCATCCCCAGTCGTGTCGGCGGCCATCACGGCCGCCCCGAGAGCCTAAGGAGCGCCAGATGAAGGTCCGCAAGTCCCTTCGGTCGCTGAAGAACAAGCCGGGCGCCCAGGTTGTCCGTCGTCGCGGCAAGGTCTACGTGATCAACAAGAAGGACCCCCGTTTCAAGGCCCGCCAGGGCTGAGTCCGTCCGCGTGGGATCCCACGCACCCTCGAGGGCCCGCCTCCGGTTCGCCGGCGGCGGGCCCTCGTCGTCGT
>NZ_JAALEA010000105.1 GCF_014145145.1 Dietzia cercidiphylli | reverse complement strand
CACCGGAGGCGGGCGCGCCCGCCGCCGGGGCCTGCTCGACCGCGGGCGCCGCCTCCCCGTCCCGGAAGGTCACCGGGGTGAACGTCTCGTTGGCGCCGTTGCGCACGCCGTGCGCGCCCCACGTGAGGAAGCCGCAGGTGACCTTGGTGCAGTCGATGCTCTTGCCGCCGGCGCCGGTGAAGGTGGGGCCGGGGACCGTGAGGTTCACCCGGAACGACCCGTCCGACCCCATCGTCGCCTGGGCTTCTCCCGACGTCGACGAGCCGGGAAAGGCGACAAAGGCCTGGAAGCCCTGGTTACTGCGCGACTGCTCGTCGGGGACGTAGTCGTAGGTCCGGCCGGTCGCGCCGCCCTGGGACGGCCCCCACCCTGACCCGTTGACCCACCCGAAGCCGATGTACACGCCACCGAATCCGCCCTCGACGGCCTGGAAACCCGAGCCCGACACGGTGAACCCGGTCCGGCCCGAGGTCGACGCCACCGCCCCGCCCAGTGAGCTGGACGCCGTCAGTCGTGCGGCGGCGTTCGCCGGCGCGTCGGCGAGGACGGCGAGCGCCGACGTACCGAGCAGCGCCAGCGCCAGGACGGCGAGCATCCGCATCGCGGACGCCCGCATCGTTGATGACCGGGTGTGAATCACGTGAACTCCTTGACGAGGGCCGACCCGAGTGTCGCCGGGAACGCGGGCTCCGCCGGCGTCCGGGCGGTGCGGAATCGACGTCGATCCGGGGTGACCAACAGGTCCCCGGTGACGGGATGACGGTCGACGAGAACCGGCTGCTGATAGACCTCTTCCACCAGCTCGGCGGTGAGGACCCGGTCGGGTGGCCCCTCGGCACGGATCCGACCCCCGGAGATCATGACGAGCCGGTCGGACCACGCGGCGGCCAACTCCAGGTCGTGCAGGACCACCACCACCGCCCCGCCGGCGTCGGCCACGGTCCGGGCCAGCTCCAGGACGATCTCCTGATGGCGCAGGTCCACCGCGGCGGTGGGTTCGTCGAGGAGCAGCACTCCGGCCCGCTGGGCGAGCGCCCTCGACAGTGAGGCGCGCGCCTTCTCTCCACCGGACAGGGTCGGGAAGGTCCGGGACCGCAGCGAGGAGGTGTCGGTGGCGGCCAACGACTCCTCGATGATCTCCTCGTCGTCGTTCCCCTCGGGCAGCGCTGCCCAGGGGGCGCGCCCCATCGCGACGATCTCCCGCACGGTGAAGGGGAAGGCGACCGAGTTGGCCTGGGTGAGCAGGGCCCGGCGGCGGGCGAGGTCGCCGAGACGCCACCGGTGCAGATCGGTGCCGTCGAGCACCGTGCGGCCGGAGTCCGGGTCGGTGTCCCCCGCCACCACGCCGAGCAGCGTGGACTTGCCCGCACCGTTGGGGCCCACCAGCGCCAGCACCTCGCCTGCGTAGACCTCCAGGTCGACCGCGTCGAGCAGGGTCCGGCCACCGATTCGTACCGTGACGCGTTCGGCGGACAGCACCGGTACGCGTGACCCGGTGACGCTCATCCCCAGCCCCCTGCGGTGCGACGGGTGCGGTGGAGGAGCCAGAAGAAGAACGGTCCGCCGACGGCGGCCGTCACCATCCCCAGTGGCAGCTCCGCGTAGTTCACGGCGGTGCGGGCGAGCAGGTCGGCCGCCAGCAGACACACCGCACCACCCAGCGCCGACGCCGGAAGCAGCAGTCGGTGGCCCGGCCCGGCGATCATGCGGACGAGATGCGGCACCACCAGGCCGACGAACGCGACGATGCCGCAGAAGCTCACCGCAGCGGCCGTGAGCAGGCCGACCAGCAGGATCGAGAAGACACGCAACCGCTCCACGTTGACGCCCAGGTGGCGGGCCGGGCGCTCTCCGAGCGCGAGCAGGTCCAGAGGTCGCGCCAGACGCGCTGCCAGGACCAGCCCGAGCAACGCCAGAGGCGCCACCACCAGGACGTGCTCCCACCGGCTGCCGTTCAGGCTTCCCAGTTGCCAGAACACGATCTCCTCGCGGGCCTGGGTGTCGCCGAGGAACATGAGCAGCGCGAGCGCGGCTCCGGCGACGGCGTTCACGGCGATGCCGGTGAGGACCAGCGTGACCACCTCGGTCCTGCCGTTGCTCCGGCTGAACAGGTACACCGCGGTGGTGGTGATGATGCCGGCGACGAAAGCGCAGACGACGCTGGTCCAGGCACCGAAGGCGGTCAGCCCGAACACGATCGCCGCCGCGGCGCCCACGGCCGCCCCGGCGGACACCCCCACCACGCTGGGCTCGGCGAGCGGGTTGCCGAACGCGCCCTGCATGAGCGCCCCGG
>NZ_JAALEA010000104.1 GCF_014145145.1 Dietzia cercidiphylli | reverse complement strand
CACCGGCGGCCACGAGTCCGGGCGACGGCGGGGGCGAGGCGGACGCGGACACGTCCCGGCCGGCACGCAGCTCCCCCTCGACATCGGTGAGGAGTGCCGCCACCACGAGGCCCGCCACCAGCAGCGCGACGGTGACGAGGACGACCCCGATCCGCCACGCCGGGCCCCGCCCCCGCCACACGCGCCGTTCGGTCACCGACCCCCACCCTCCCGGACTCACCCCGCACCCGACCGGGCAGCGGCCATCAACCACCCACGCTAGCGGGCGACCTGACGACGAGCGCCCCCGGTGCCGAACCGGCCTACTACACTCGACGCGAATTCCCGGGCGCGCGTCCGGGGTCCCGAGAACGCCGATCAGCGAGGTACGCCAGTGTCCGTCGAAGTGACCATCGAGATCCCCAAGGGCTCGCGCAACAAGTACGAGATCCACCACGAGACCGGGAAGATCTACCTCGACCGGTTCCTGTTCACCTCGATGGGCTACCCGGCCGACTACGGCTACATCGACCACACCCTGGCCGACGACGGCGACCCGTGCGACGCGCTGGTCCTGCTCGACGAGTCGGTGTACCCCGGCGTGATCGTCAACTCCCGCGTCGTGGGCGTCTACACGATGTCGGACGAGGCCGGCGGCGACGACAAGCTGCTGTGCGTGCCGGCCCTGGACCCGCGGTGGGAGCACATCCAGGACGTGAACGACGTCCCGGAGTACGAGCTCAAGGCGATCGAGCACTTCTTCCTCCACTACAAGGACCTCGAGCCGGGCAAGCACGTCACCCCCGGCGAGTGGCGGGACAAGGCCCACGGCGAGAAGCTCGTGGCCGAGGGGATCGAGAACTATGGCACGCATCCTGAGGAGAAGGCCGAGCCCAACCGCGGCTGACCCCGGCCCGCCGCATCCCGTCCCACGACGACGCGAAGAGCGTTCCGCACACATCGCCCGAGAGGCGGGTGCGCGGAACGCTCTTGTCGATGCAGGAGGCGGGTGTGCCGGCCGGGCCAGGCGAGGCGGGGCGGGGCGGGGCGGGGCGAGCCTGGCGGGGCGGTCTGCGCCGGGACTCAGCGGCCGGTGAACCTGGCCTCGCGCTTCTCCAGCGTCGCCGAGATGGCCTCCATCATGTCGGCGGAGGCGAGGAAGCCCGCGTTCCACGTGGCCACGTAGCGGTTGTTCTCGTAGATCTGTCCCTCGATGCCGCGGTTCAACACCTCGCGGGTCCCGCGGACGACGAGCGGGGGGTTGCCCGCGATCTCGGCGGCGGTGGCGTGGGCCGAGTCCAACACGCCGGCGGCGTCCTCGGCCACGTGGGTGACCAGCCCGTAGCGCAGGGCGGTCTCCGCGTCGATGTCCCGTCCGGTCAGGGCGAGCTCCCGGGTCAGCCCCTGGCCGATGATGTGGGGCAGCCGCGCGAGCGACCCCATGTCGGCCACGATCCCCACCTTGACCTCGCGGATCGAGTAGGAGGAATCGGCGGCACCGTGGCGGACGTCGCACGCGGAGATCAGGTCCACGGCGCCCCCGATGCAGCGGCCCTGGACCGCCGCGACAGTCGGGGTCTTGGCCGACGCCACCGAGTCGATGGCGCGGCGCATGTTCTCCACGAAGTCCAGGATCCGCTCGTTACGAGAGGCGTCCGGGGTCTTGTCCTGGGGCAGGAAGTCCATGAACTGCGGCATCATCGCCATCAGATCCAACCCGTAGGAGAAGTTCCGGCCCTCACCGGCGATGACGGCGGCGCGGACCTCCGGATCGGCGTCGAGTTCCGCCATCACACGGGGCATCTCCGCCCAGAAGTCGGGCCCCATACCGTTGTGGGGGCCGGGCCCGATCAGCGTCACCTGCGCGACGAACGGGTCCCGGACCCCCTTCTCGATGCGGACGGAGGAGTACTGACCGGGCGCGGCTGAGGTGTCTGGAGTGCTCATGCGCTCAGCCTGCCATGGCCTCCTCAGGCGCGGGCGTCAGGCATGACGAACCACAGGATCACGTAGAGCAGCACCTGCGGCCCGGGCAGCAGCAGCGAGGCCACGAACAGGACGCGGACCAACACCGGGTCCAGCCCGAAGTAGTCGGCCAGTCCGCCGCACACGCCCCCGATCCAGCGGTCCTCGGACCTGGTCAGTCGCTTGGGCTGGGAGTCTGAAGGGTAGGTCATGACGTGTCACCTCGTCGTCGTCGGAAATTGGTGGCCGGGGACCTCTCCCCGATGACCTCCAGTCTCCTCCCCCGCAGCGTCCACCACATCCGGGACGGACCCCGAATCCGACCCTGAACCGCGCCTCGGGGTGGGGACGCGGGAGCGGGCGCGGACTCAGCTGTGGAACTCGCCCTCAGGTGTGGAACTCGCCGCAGTCCACGGTGAGGGTCTGGCCGGTGATCGCCGACGCGGCGTCCGAGAGCAGGAACACCACCGGGTCGACGATCTCGCGCTCGCCGGGCAGGCGGCGCAGGTCCATCTTCTCGGCGGTGTGGGCGTAGACGTCCTCCACGGTCCCGCCGTACTTGCCCGCCAGGTGTTCGAAGTACCCCTTGAGGGTCTCGCCGTAGATGTACCCGGGCGCCACGGTGTTGACGCGGATCCCACGCGGTCCGAGCTCGGTGGCCAGGGAATGCCCCAGCGCGACGAGGGCGGTCTTGGCGATCTTGTAGCCGGCGTAGCGCTCGCGGGAATGGTGGATGACGGCCGAGGCCATCATCACCACGGAGCTGCTCGCGGGCGCGGCGTCGATCTGCTCCGCATCCGGGGTCTCCGCGCCCGCCTCGAGCAACGGGGTGAACTCCTGGGTGGTGCGGAGCGCGCCGAGGACCGACAGGTCGATCCCCCGCGAGATCTGCTCGTGGTCGGTCTGGGCCAGCGGCTTCATGCTGGGCACGGCGAACGCGCTGTAGACCAGGCCGTGGACCGCGTCGGTGTGCTGGGCGACGGTCTCCCGCAGCGCCCGCACGGAGTCGGGCTCCGTGGCGTCCACCGCGGCGGCGATCGCGGTGCCACCGGCGGCACGGACCTCGTCGACGATCCCGTCGAGCCGGGAGGCGGTGCGGGCGGCCACGACGACGGTCGCCCCCTGTTCGGCTGCCCGCAGGGCGAGGGTCCGCCCGAAACCGGGCCCCGCTCCCACGATCACGACGGTCTTGCCCTGGAGAGGTTCTGACATGAGTCAATAGAACCAGTTCTACCCACGCTGTGGGGGGAAGTTCATCCGACCGGGATACCATCCGCACGTGCACACCATCCCTGAGCAGTATCTTCGCAGCTCACAGGCCCCGAGCCCCCGGACATTGCTGGACGTCCTGGGCTCCGCGGCCCAGGGTCACCCGGACGCCCCGTGCCTCGACGACGGAGCGCGCGTGTTGAGCTACCGCGAGGTGTGGGAGGAGATCCACACCTCGGCACGCTGGATGCAGCAGCAGGGGGTCGGGGCGGGCGACCGGGTGGGCATCCACATGCCCTCCGGCGGCGTCGAGTTGTACCTGGCGATCCTGTCGACCCTCGCCGCCGGGGCGGCGTACGTCCCCGTGGACGTGGACGATCCGGCCGACCGCGCCGAGCTGGTGTTCGGGCAGGCGCAGGTGGCGGCCGTCTACACCGCCCAGGGGATGCGGGTCACCGACCCCGGACGTCCGGCCGACCCGTCGCGACACCGGGCCCCCACCGTCGACGACGACTGCTGGATCATCTTCACCTCCGGCACCACCGGCCTGCCGAAGGGTGTGGCGGTGACCCACCGCAGCGCGGCCGCGTTCGTGGACGCCGAATCGCGGATCTTCCTCACCGGCGCCCCGCTCGGCCCGGGCGACCGGGTGCTGGCGGGGTTGTCCGTGGCGTTCGACGCCTCCTGCGAGGAGATGTGGTTGGCCTGGGCACACGGGGCGTGCCTGGTGCCCGCGCCCCGGTCGATCGTCAAGTCCGGGCTCGACCTGGGCCCGTGGCTGCGCGACCGCGGGATCACGGTGATCTCCACCGTCCCGACCCTGGCCTCGATATGGCCGGAGGAGATGCTCGCCGACATCCGCCTGGTGATCCTCGGCGGCGAGGCCTGCCCGCCCGAGCTCGCCGCGCGACTCGCGGGAGACGGCCGGGAGGTCTGGAACACCTACGGGCCGACCGAGGCCACCGTGGTGGCGTGCGCGGCGCAGCTGGACGGCAGGGGTGAGGTCTCGATCGGCCTGCCGCTGGACGGATGGGACCTGGCCGTGGTCGACGCCACGGGACTGCCTGTCGGCTACGGCGAGTCCGGCGAGCTGGTGATCGGTGGCGTCGGACTGGCCCGATACCTCGACCCGGACAAGGACGCCGAGAAGTACGCGCCCATGGAGACCCTCGGGTGGGAGCGCGCCTACCGGTCCGGCGACGTCGTGCGCCTCGAGGCCGACGGCCTGTACTTCACCGGCCGCGTGGACGACCAGGTCAAGATCGGTGGACGCCGTCTCGAGCTGGGTGAGGTCGACACCGCCGTGTCCGCCCTGCCCGGCGTGAGCGCGGGAGCCGCCGCGGTCAAGAAGACCGACGCGGGCCAGTCCGTGCTGGTGGCCTATCTCGTGGCCGACGACCCCGTGGGCTTCGACCTCGCCGACGCCGCCGGGATCCTGCGCGACCGCCTGCCGGCGGGTGTGGTCCCCCGGCTGACCCTCGTCGACGAGTTGCCCACCCGCACCTCGGGGAAGGTCGACCGCGCGGCCCTGCCGTGGCCCCTCGCACAGACCTCGGCCGCCGAGACCGAGCTGGACGGCACCGACGCGTGGGTGGCCGAACTGTGGTCCTCGGCCCTCGGTGCCGACGTCTCCGGGGTGGACGAGGACTTCTTCGCACTGGGAGGGGGCTCGCTCGCCGCCGCCCACGTGGTGGTGGCGGTCCGGGAGCGCTTCCCCGGCGTCACCGTGGGGGACATCTACGACCGCCCGCGCCTGGGCGACTTCGCGGGATACCTCGACGAGCTCGAGCCGGTGGCCACGGTGGAACCGCGACACGTCAGACCGGTCGGCCGCGGTGCGCAGGTGGTGCAGGTCCTGGCGACCCTCCCGCTGCTGACGGTCACGGGGCTGCAGTGGCTCACCTGGCTGGGGATCGCCAACAACGTCGCCGCCTCCGTGGGAATCCCCTGGGCGCGCCCGGTCTCGTGGTGGGTGCTCGGGATCCTCGCGGTGTTGCTGCTGTTGCCCGCGGGCCGCACGGTGGTGACGGGGCTCCTCTGCCGGGTCCTCATGGCCGGGGTCACCCCGGGCACCTATCCGCGGGGCGGCTCGGTCCACCTTCGCCTCTGGGCGGCCGAACGGCTGGTCGAGGCCTCCGGCGTCGCCAACCTCGAGGGCGCCGGCTGGCTCACACCGTTCGCGCGGCTTCTCGGCGCGTCGATCGGCCACGGCGTGGACATGCACACCCTGCCCCCCGTCACCGGGCTGCTGACCGTGGGCGACGGGGCCTCCATCGAGCCCGAGGTCGACCTGGCCGGGCACTGGATCGACGGCGACGTCCTGCACATCGGAGCCGTGGCGATCGGCGAGAACGCGGTGGTGGGAGCCCGGTCCACACTGCTGCCCGGCGCGGTGGTCGGCAGCGGCGCGCACGTGGAGATCGGGTCCGCCGTGGTGGGCACCGTCAAGGCCGGGAAGCGCTACGCGGGCTCACCCGCCCTCAAGCGGGGCAAGCGGGGCTCGAGCTGGCCGGCCGAACCCGCACCCCGCAGTCGCGTGTGGAGCGTGATCTACCAGCTCTCGGCGGTGGCCCTCGGCGCGATGCCGCTACTCGCCCTGGCCGCCGGACTCGCGGTGGTGGCCTGGGGGGCGCGGGACGCCACGACCCCCGGCCAGCTGTTCCTGAGTACCACCCTGTGGTCGGTCCCCGGGACGCTGCTCGCGCTCGCGTTGTTCGCCGCGCTCACGCTGGTGTCGGTCCGTGCGCTCTCGGTGGGCCTCGAGGAGGGGTTCCACCCGGTTCACTCGCGCATCGCGTGGCAGGCCTGGTGCAGCGAGCGCATCATGGACGCCTCGCGGAACTGGCTGTACCCGCTCTACGCCTCGATGCTCACCCCGATGTGGCTCCGGGCGCTGGGCGCGCGGATCGGCAAGGACGTGGAGGCCTCGACCGTCCTGCTCATCCCCTCGCTCACCACCGTCCGGGACGGGGCGTTCCTCGCCGACGACACGATGGTCGCGCCGTACGAACTGGGATCGGGCTGGATGCGGTTGGAGCAGGCGCAGGTCGGCAAACGCGCGTTCCTGGGCAACTCCGGAATCGCGTCCGCCGGCCGCAAGGTCCCCGCGCGCGGGCTGGTCGCCGTGCTGTCCTCCGCGCCGCAGAAGGCCAAGAAGGGCACCTCGTGGCTCGGTTCACCGCCGCAGAAATTGCCCAGGGCCGTGACCGACGGCGAGAGCGATGTGCGCACCTACCAGCCGCCCCGGCGCCTCAAGGTGGCCCGCGGCGCCTGGGAGACCCTGCGCCTGGTCCCCGTGTGGCTCTCGTTCCTGCTGCTGGTCAGCGTCCTGGTCGTGATGCAGGAGATCCACCGGGAATGGGGCTTCGGCGTCGCGGCGCTGGCCTCCGGGGTCACCCTCGCGTACGCCGGACTCGTGGCCCTGTTCGTCTCGGTGCTGGCCAAGTGGCTCCTGGTGGGCAGGATCCGCGCGGGCGAACAACCCCTGTGGTCCTCCTTCGTGTGGCGCAACGAGGTCGCCGACTCGTTCGTCGAACTCCTCGCCGCGCCCTGGATGGCCCGCCCCGCCTCCGGCACCCCGATCCTCACCGTCATGCTGCGGCTGCTCGGGTCGCGCATCGGCCGGGGTGTGTGGTGCGAGTCCTACTGGCTCCCCGAGGCCGACCTGGTCTCCCTGGGCGACGCCGTCACCGTCAACCGCGGCTGCGTGGTGCAGACCCACCTGTTCCACGACCGCATCATGCAGATCGACCGGGTGGACATGGCCGACGGCGCCACCCTGGGCTGCCACTGTGTGACCCTCCCGGCGTCCTCGATCGGCGACGGCTCCACCGTGGGCCCGGCGTCGCTCGTCATGCGCGGCGACCGTATCCCCCCGGGCACCCGCTGGCAGGGCAACCCGATCGCGCCCTGGCGGGGCTGAGCGGGGCGCACCCGGGCGGGACGCACGAGGGCAGAGGCGCCCGCGTGTGTCAGCCGCCGGCGATCGCGCGGAGCGCCTCCAGGTGTGACCCGTAGGCCCTGCGCCCCTCGCGACTGAGCGCCAACCAGGTCCGGGGTCGCTTGCCCACGTACCCTTTGCGGACTTTGACGTACCCGGCCTTCTCGAGCACCGCGACCTGCTTGGACAGC
>NZ_JAALEA010000103.1 GCF_014145145.1 Dietzia cercidiphylli | reverse complement strand
GGGCGGGTCGCGCGGGCGGGCGAGTCGCCGGGTCGGCTCAGCCGGTGCGGGCCGGCGTGAGCGGCCGCAGGGACACCGGGAGCCCGTCACCGGGGAACGGCAGCGAGTCGTTCTTCATGGGCGGGACGTAGTCCAGAGGCACCGACCACTCGAAGTGCCGGAGCAGCGCGCTGAGGACGAGCTTGGACTCCAGGTTGGCGAAGATCATGCCGAGGCACTTGTGTACCCCGCCGCCGAAGGGCTCCCAGGCGTAGCGGTGGGACTTGTCCTCGCGCCTGCCCTCGGTGAACCGCTCGGGGTCGAAGATCTCCGGGTCGGTCCAGTACTCGGGCATGTGGTGCGACAGGAGCGGCATCACCGAGACGAGCCGTCCCTTGGGGATCGCCACCCCGAGCACCTCGGTGTCCTTGACCGCCCGGCGCGCCAGCACCGGCACCGGCGGGTGCAGCCGCAGCGTCTCCTTCATCACCAGGTCCAGGTCGGTGAGGCCCTCCAGCTCGGCGAGGGTCGGCGAGGGGCCCAGATCCAGACACTGCCTCCGACAGCGCTCCTGCCACTCCCGATCGCGCCCGAGTTCGTAGACCATCGAGGTCACGGTGCTGGTCGTGGTGTCGTGCGCGGCCATCAGCAGGAAGATCATCTGGTTGATGATGTCGTCGTCGTCGATCCCGCCGGAGGCGTCGGCCACCTGACACAGTGCCGAGAACAGGTCCTCACCGGGGTTGGCACGGCGGGCGGGCAGGTGGCGCCGGAGGAACTCCTCCAGCAGGCGCCGGCCGCGGGTCGCGCGACCCCACTTGGTGAACGGCAGGGGAGCGGTCGAGCGGATGTAACCGTTGGCGGCCTGCACGCAGTCCACGAACGCGGTGTTGACCCGCCCGATCTCCCCGGGTTCGGCGTATTCGGCGCCGCCCATGAACACCTCGGTGGCCAGATCGAGCGTGTGCGACTTGAGGGCGGGGTAGACCTCGAACGCCCATTCAGGGGTCCAGCTCGAGATCCCGCGCTCGACCAGCGGGGCCAGGGTACGGGCGTATCCCTCGAGCCGGGGGCGGGTGAACGCCTCCTGCATGAGGTGCCGGTAGTGGTGGTGCTCGGCGAAGTCCAGCAGCATCAGCCCGCGGTCGAAGAACGGGCCGACGAGGTATCCCCAGCCGGGGCCGTTGGCGAACGCCTTGTCGGCGTTCTGCAGGGCGATCTGGCACGCGTCGGGGCCGATCAGCGCGGTCCAGGTGGCGCCGAGGAAGCTCAGTTCGGAGACCGGCCCGTGGTCGCGG
>NZ_JAALEA010000102.1 GCF_014145145.1 Dietzia cercidiphylli | reverse complement strand
TGGTCCGGTCCACGGAAGGGCCCGCATCCGGCCCGGTCCCGGCATCCGAGCAGCCCGTCGCGGCCGCGATCGCGAGCAGCGCCGCGGCGGCCAGGAGCGGTCGGGCGGGGTCATGGGGCATCGAGGGCAGTCTGCCAGGCGGCGGTTCGCGGGTTCGCTTCAGAGACTCGCGGGGCGTGTGGGGTTGCGCATTCGGCGTCCGTGCCGCGATCCTGTGTTCCGGGGAACCCGGTGGCCGCGGAGGGTCCGCTCACCACCCCGGTGCGAGGAGTGTTACTGATGCCCGTTATCGACTTCAGCCAGCTGCAGATGTTCTGGGACGGGATCTTCCCGGCGATCTTCGGGCCCCTCGCGGGCTTGGTCGACACGATCGGGGCGTCCGTAGAGGGCCCCTGACCCACCCGGGTCCCTGGCTTCCACCGGGTCCCTGACTCACCCCGCGGCGAGGATCCTGTCCAGGGTCCTGAGGTTCCTGGTGGTGAGGTGACGCTTGTTCTCCCGGCCGTCGAGCACCTTGTACGCGTCGGAGGTCAGCGTCGAGCCGCGGGGGACACGCCAGTACACACAGCCCGCGCCCTCGGCGACCGCTTCCGTGCTGACGGTCGTCTCACTGTCGGTGGCCGGCCCGGCCCCGGCATGCGCGTCGGCGCCGGCGGCCGCCTCGCCGACCTCCCGGATGGCCGCGCGCATCGCCACCGTCACCCGGGTCGTCACCTCCGGGTCGTCCGAGAACACCACGTAGTCGTGGTGCTCGGGCAGCGCGTCGAAGGGGTACGCGGCCACCACCGTCGCCACCGCGTCGAGGGTGAGGACCTGCACGACCGCCGTGTAGTCGAACCTCTACGCATACGCGGACTCGAGCGCCGCGCGTAGTCCGGTCACCGGTCGGGGATCGGTGACGAGCACGTTGCCGGTGGCCAACACCGTGGTGACCGACGTCCCGCCCGCGGCCTCCGTGCACGCGACCAGGTCGGGCATCGCGATCCGGTTGCTCTTTCCGACATTGATCCCGCGGAGCAGCACGACCTTGCGATGCTCCCCGGCGTGTGGGCCCGCCGATCCGGTACTCATGTCCCGATCTTCCTCCCGGGGCAGGCCCGCGCGGGTAGCTTTCCCGCCATGGCAGTGTCAGTTCAGTCCGTTGTGAAGATCGAGACCGGCGTCCCCGAGATCATGGAGGTCCTGGCCGACGTCGAGTCCCTCGTCGACTGGTCGAGCGCCCACCGTGCGGTCGAGGTCAGGGAGGCCGACGACGAGGGGTGGCCGATCGTCGTGTGGGAGCGGGTGTCCCAGTACGGCGTCACCGACGAGATGGTCGTGCGCTACGAGTGGTACGACGGCGAGGTGAGCTGGTCCCTGGTCGAGAGCGGTTCCCAGAAGGTCCAGAACGCCCGCTACGTGCTCACGGACAACGGCGACGGCACCACCGAGGTCGTCTTCGACCTCGAGGTGGATCTCAAGATCAAGCTGCCGGGTGCCGTGGTCAAGAAGGCGCAGAAGCACATCGCCGACGTGGCCACCACGGGGTTGCGGGACGAGGTCCTGCGGCGGCACGGCTGATCATCCGCCCCGAGCCCTCGGGGGTGGGATCCGGTCAGGAGAACCGGCGGGAGGAGATCAGTCCGTCGGTCAGATCGCGGCGCACCAGGTCGGGCACGGATCTGCGACGCAGTGGTGCGCTCCCGGTGTGGGCGAGGTGCGCGATGCCGTCGAGCAGGTCGGCCATGGCCTCCGTCGGCGCCCAGGCCGGTGCCCATCCGAGCTCGTCGCGGGCCCGGGCGCAGTCCTGCAGGGGCACGGCGTACGCCAGGTCCAGCCATCCGCGGTCCACCGGCTGCAGGCGCGCCCGCCACGTCAGACCGACGAGGGCCCCGAGGAGCGGCAGGGGGATGTGGACCGCCCGGGCCCCGAGCACCTCTGCGAGGTCGTCACTGGTCAGCGGTTGTTCGGCCGCGAGGTTGAACGGGCCGGTGGCGCCCTGCTCGATCACTCGCACGACGGCGTCGGCGACGTCGTCGGCATGGACGAGGGGCAGGCACAGGCTCCTGTCGACCGGCAGCAGCGGGACCCGCGGCGCGAGATGCGCCGGCAGATAGGCGGGCAGTCCGTACCGGGTCAGTCCGCTCGCCGCCGCTCGTTGGACGATGAAGCCCGGGCGCATCCGGGCGACGGGCACGGCATCGGCCCCGAGGAGACTCTCGTGGTCGTCGATGAGCGTCTCCGCCGCGGCCTTGTGTCGGCTGTACGCCGAGCTCCGCACCCCGGTCCTCGCCCAGGTCTCGTCGACGTGCTCACCGTGGCGGCCCGGCGCGTAGGTCCCCACGGAGGACATGTGGACCAGGAGGCCCACCCCGGCCGACTGTGCGGCACCGAGCACCGCGGCGGTCCCGCCGACCCCGACGCTCTCGAGGTAGCCGATGTTGCGGGTGGGTTGGAAACCCCAGGCCAGGTTGACGACGGCGTCCGCCCCGACGAAGTGTCGACCGAGTTCGCCGGCCGCGTCCGGACCGGAGACGTCCAGCGCGTGCCAGTCGACTCCGCGGTACTCGCCGACGGGATCCGGTGGCCGTCGCACGAGCCCGACCAGTCGGTCGCCGGAGCGCGTCTCGCGCAGACGACGGAGCAGCGCGGTGCCGACGTTCCCGCTCGCGCCGATGATGACGATCCGCATTCCGGCCTCCTCGCCCGAGCCCGTCAGTCCGGTCGACGGTACCTCCCGGGTCGCGGCCGTCAACCGCCGAGCGTCGGGGCGATGAGCAGGACACCGGCCAACGCGAGGCCGGCGACCCACACCGTCGAGGCGGCGGCCAGGATGACCGGGCGTGCGCCGACCCTGCGCATCGCGGCCACCCGCACACCGATCCCCAGGGCGAACATGGCGCAGGTGAGCAGGACGGTCTGCGCAAGCGAGGCGGCGTCGACGACCGGGTCGGGGACGAGCCCGGACGAGCGCAGGAGGACCAGGGCGAGGAACGCGACGACGAACCCGGGGACCAGCGGCGGCCGGGTCCCCCGGGCGTCGGTACCGGTCGTCCGTCGCCGGTGGAGGCTGATCACGGTGACCACGGGGGCCAACAGCAGGACCCGGGCCAGCTTGACGACGGTGGCGACCGCCAGGGCGCCGCCGCCGATCGCCCCGCCTGCCGCGATCACCTGGGCGACCTCGTGGATCGATCCGCCGGCCCACATGCCCGCCGCGGTGTCCGACAGGCCCAGTGCCCCCGACAGAACCGGGACCGCGACGATCATCAGGGTGCCGAAGATGACGACGAGGGTGATCGCCGTGAGGACCTCCTCCTCGTCGGTGTCCGACACGCTGTCCACGGCCGCCACCGCCGCTGCGCCGCAGATCGAGAACCCGCAGGCGATGAGCAGGCGCTGCGTCCAGCCGAGACCCAGCGCGCCCCCCAGCGCCATGGTGCCGGCGATTCCCAGGACCACGATGACGACGACGAGCGCGACGACCTGCCACCCCAGCGCGGTGATGTCCCCGAGCAGGAGCTGCAGACCCAGCAGGGCGATGCCGACCCGCAGCAGGGTGCGCGAGGAGAACGCCAGGCCCGCGGTGGCACGGGCCGGCAGGCGCACGGTGTTGCCGAGTGCGGCACCCAGCACGATCGCCACGAGCATCGGGTTGAGGGTGGGGACCAGGTGGCCGACCCCCAGCGCCGCCGCTGTTCCGGCGAGCGTCAACGCGGTGCCCGGGGCGAGCGTTCGTGCCCTGACCCGCACGCCGGTCAGTCCGGACGTCGCCGAGTCCGAGGCCCGCGACACCGCTGCGTGGCCGTGCTCGCGTCGCCGGGCGGTCAGGGGGGTGGTCACGTCTCCAGGATGGACGCGGACGGGCCCGTCCGGTAGCCGGCAGTCCGGTATCCGTCCATATCTCACAGGCATGGCCCGAAGCGGAGCCATATGCTGTCTGCATGACACGGAGGTGGCCCGACCTGGCCGTCCTGGAGCTGCTGATCGGCGTCGACGACCAGGGGAGCCTGAGCGCGGCGGCCCGGAGGGTCGGGATGGCGCAGCCCAACGCGAGCAGGGCGATCAAGGATCTCGAGCGGCGGTTCGGCACGCCGTTGCTGCGTCGGCACCCGCGGGGCGCCACGTTGACCCCGCACGGGACGGTGCTCGCCCACTGGGCGCGGAGGGTCCTCGCCGAGACGACCCAGTTACTGGAGGTGGCGCAGAGCCTGCAGTCCGAGCGGTCCGCCACGCTGACGGTGGGGTCGAGCATGACCGTGGCAGAACACCTCATGCCGCGCTGGCTGGGGGCACTGAGGGGCGTGCTGCCGGAGGTGAACATCCACCTGCAGGTCCACAATTCCGTCAGGGTCGCCGAACTCGTTCTGGACGGCACCTGTGACGTCGGGTTCGTCGAGTCCCCGACGGTTCCCAGCGGTCTGCACACCAGTACCGTTGCGCGCGACCGGCTCGTGGTGGTGGCGGCGCCGACCCATCCGTGGGCCCGGCGCCGCACCCCGGTGACCATCTCCGAGCTCGCGGCCACACGGTTGGTGGTGAGGGAACCGGGGTCCGGCACCCGGACGACCCTGGACCGCGCACTCCACGAGTACGAGCGCCCCGCTCCACTGCTCGAACTCGCCAGCGCGGCCGCTATCCGCACCAGCGTCCTGGACGGGGTGGGACCGGCGGGGATGAGCACGCTCGCCGTGGCCGATCAGGTGGCCTCGGGCGCCCTGAAGATCATCCAGATCGACGGGCTGGACCTGCGACGGGAACTGCGCGCGGTGTGGCGGCCGCCGCGTCAGCTGACCGGCCCGGCGGGTGAGCTGGTGACCCTCGCGCGGAGGAGCCACCAGCGCGCGGACGTGATCACCCCCGAGGGGCGGACCGTCCGCTGAGCAGATCCAGCGCGTGGCGGACCCCCTCGGCCGGGAGTTGGCCGGGCGCCGATGCCGCGCCCACCGTGGCGAAGGTGGCCGAGGAGCCGAACGGGCCACCGCCGAGCCGCGTGACCGCCCCCAGGCCACCCATCGACATGGTGATCAGCGGGATGCGAGCGGCCCGGTATCGCTCCTCGGTGGCGGACAGCAGCGTCACCACATCGGCCGCGGATCGCGGCGTCACGGCGATCTTGGCCACGTCCGCCCCCGCGTCCTCCATGGCCGTGAGCCGCGCCACGATCTCCTCGGCGGGCGGGGTCGCGTCGAAGTCGTGGTTGGACGCCACCACCGGGGTGCGGTGTCGGCGGGCGGCGGTGATCGCGTCCTCTGCGTGCGGGTGCCGGTACTCCACGTCCAACGCGGCCGCCATGCCCGTCGAGGCGAGTGCCTCGACGAGCGCGACATAGGCCTCCGGTGAGATCTCCGCACCCCCGCCCTCGGACCTGGTGCGGAACGTGGCCAGGACCGGCAGTCCCGGTAACAGAGCCGAGATCTGCTCCAGGGCCTGCACCGCCGGGTCCGGATCACTCCCGGCCCCGGCGGTGAAGGGTCCGTAGAGGTCGACACGCCATTCGACCACGTCGACCAGTCGGTCCGTGTCCGGTGAGACCCCGGCCGGAGGGGTCCCTCTCACGGGAGTGCTCCGGAACTCGGAGTCGGCGCTGCGTAGCGCACCGATCTGCTCGGCGAGCTCCGTGAGATCCCGACCCGTGAGCGGGACGATGATCGAGGGCGAACGGGCGTCCAGGACGAGCCGATGGCGGGGCATGAGTAGACCCTACGACGGCCCCACCGGTGCGGTGGTCTCAGCAGCACCCGTCGCACGGGCAGGGCCGCCCGGCGGGGACCAGCTCGAGTGCGGTGAGGCCGCCGGTACCGGTGGTGCGGTAGTAGCGACCCGCCCACCGCAGAGTCCTGGAGGGGCGCCGGACCGGTACGAGCTCCCACGTCGGTCCGTCGGGGCCCTCGCACAGCAGGTGGCCGGCGTCGAGAACCCGGCCGTCCAGGACGGACCCGCCCCACCGGGTGAGCAACGCGGCCGTCTCCCGGGCGCCCAGGCCGCGGGCCAGGAGTTCCGGGTGTCCGCGATCGGTGAGCCCGACCGTGTATCCGAACCGTTGGTCGGGTGGCAGTGGGGCGGACTCGCAGTCCTCGCAGGCGCAGCCCTCGCCCACGTGGACCAGGTGCAGGCCGAACCGGTCGATGTCGGCGGCGACGCGCGCCATGTCGGGGTCAATGGCGGCGACGGGGCGGAACCGGATGACGGTGTGGGACACGGGAACTCCTGTTGTGTGTTCGGTGATCGTGGGTATCGAACAGGTGCTCGATACGATGGTGAAGGTAGACCGCGCCTACGACACGGTCGGCCCGGTGCCGGGATGGCGCGGGCCGCGCCGGTGCACACTGGAGGCGAATCCGCTGAGGGGACGGCCCCGGTGTGTGGGCACCGGGCACGAGTGAGGACGACGGAGGGGGATCGGATGAAGGTCGCGTTGGCACTGGGTTCCGGTGGGGCGCGCGGATACGCGCACATCGGGGCGATACGCGAGCTCGAGTCGCGCGGGCACGAGGTGGTCGGGGTGTCCGGGGCGTCGATGGGGGCGGTCGTGGGGTCGCTGCTCGCGGCCGGCGAGTTGGACCGTTTCGAGGAATGGGTGCGGGGTCTGGCACAGCGGGACGTCCTGCGGCTGCTCGACGTGTCCTTCGCCGGCGGGGGAGCGATCCGCGCCAACAAGATCATGGGCGTGATCGGCGAGATGCTCGATGACGTGCGGATCGAGGATCTGGCGATCCCCTACACCGCGGTGGCCACCGACCTGCGGGCGCGGCGCGAGGTGTGGTTCACCCGGGGCCCGGCCGATATCGCCGTCCGTGCGTCGTTCGCGATCCCGAGCATCGTCACCCCGGCGATCGTGGGCGGGCGCCTGATGATCGACGGCGGCGTGACGAACCCGGTCCCGCTCGAGCCACTCGCCTCCGTGGAGAGCGATCTGGTCCTGGCCGTGTCGCTGACCGGGCGTCGGGCGGGGATCCGCGGGTCCACCTTCCAGGAGAGCTCGGACCCCGATGAGCCCTCGGCCGTGGCCGATCCGAAGATGTCCAAGAAGGGTGGCACCGTCACCGCGACCACCGCCAGGCTCTCCGGACGCATCCGGACGGCGGCGGCGGACGTGCGGGACGCGGACCTGGTCAGACTGGTCGCGGCCCGCCTCGGTCAGGACACCTCCGGGGCGGACGCGGCCGGTCCGGACACCGCCGGTCCTGACACCGCCGGGCTGGACGCACCCGGGATCGACCCGACCGGGCGGGGCGCCGGGGGCGATTCCCGGACCGGGGACGACGCCACCCCGAGAGGGTCGGCGCAGCCGTCACCGGAGGTCGAGGAGGCGGTCGAGGAGGGCGAACGCGAGGTCCGGGCCGACGCCCAGGCGGACGATCGGAGCCTCGAGTCCCTCCCGGGCACGCTGCGGATCTTCGACGTGGTCTCCCAGTCGATCGAGGCCATGCAGAGCATCCTCACCGGCTACCGGATGGCGGGGAACCGCCCCGACGTCCTCGTGGAGGTGCCGTCCGACTCGTGTTCGGCCTTCGATTTCCACCGCGCGGAGGAGATGATCGAACTCGGCCGTCGGCTCACCGCGGAGGCGTTGGACAGGGAGGGCTTGTGAGACGGGCCCCTCTCGGCTTCAGCCGCCCTGGTTTCCGCCCTCGTCCTGGCCGACCTGCGGCAGGTGCTGGGGACAGAACGCCCTGACCGCGGCCGCCACCACCACCGGGGCCTCGGTCACCGGCGCATCGGCGTGGGCGTCGTTGTACTGCCGGACCACGTCGACGTAGCCCATGTCGCCGTCGAGTGACGCACAGGCGTCGCGCCCCCGGGTGAGATAACCCTGTTCGTCCTCGGCGTCCACGCCGACGGTCCTGATCTCGCTGAGGAACTGCTCCTCGGGAGACCGGTCGTCGCCGCCGTCCCCGTCCGGGGCCGGCTGCTCGCCGGTCGTCGGCCCGTCGCCGTCGGTGGCGTCCCCGACCGCGGAGGTGGCCTCGGCGGCCAC
>NZ_JAALEA010000101.1 GCF_014145145.1 Dietzia cercidiphylli | reverse complement strand
ACTTGTCCACCACTGTCACGCGGTGACCGCGTTCGGCCAACACGCGGGCGGCCTCCAGCCCGGCCGGACCCGCGCCCACCACCACGACGTGGGTTCGGGCCGGCGCCGGAGTCAGCGGCAGCAGCGTCTCGTTGCCCAGCGCCGGATTGACCGCGCAGAAGGGGGTGTCGTCGAAGAAGTTCTCGGCCACGCACAGGTAGCAGTTGATGCACGGTCGCACCAGCTCGGGTGTGCCGGCGGCCAGTTTGTTGGGCAGCTCCGGATCGGCGAGCAACTGCCGGCCCATGGCGGCGAAGTCCACCTTGTCGTCGTCGATCGCCTTCTCCGCGACCTCCGGCAGCATGCGGCCCACCGCGATCACCGGCACCGACACGGCCTGCTTGATGGCCGCCGCGTTGTCCAGGTACGCGCCGACGGTGTCCGGCAGGGGGCCGTCGGTGAAGTTGTCGAAGGGGTTGCGGCCCCACCCGGTCACATGGATGGCGTCGGCGCCCGCGCGCTCGAACATGCGTGAGGCCTCGATGGCCTCCTCGAGCGTCAGCCCGCCGTCCTGGCCGTACTCCTCGCCGGCCACCCGCACCAGCACCGCGAGCGTGTCCCCCACCCGCTCCTTGACCGCGGCGATGACCTCGCACGCCAGCCGCGCCCGGTTGGTCAGCGACCCGCCGTAGGAATCGGTGCGCTGGTTGTCGCGGCGGTTGAGGAACACCCCGAGGATGTAGCCGTGGGCCACGTGGATCTCGATCGCGTCCGCACCGGACCGGGCGATGCGGTCGGCGGCATCGGCCCAGGTGGAGACGAGCCAGGCGATGTCGGCGTGGTCCATCTCCCGGTAGACCGTCTTCTTGCCACCGGTCGCGGCGCCCATCCTGCCGAGCTCGTCGGGGGTGCTGTCGGCCAGCGCGGAGTAGTCGTAGTCGTAATCGGGCGCGCTGGGGGCGATCACCGGCCGGTCGTTCGCGATGTCCACCCGCGCGACCTTGCCGTGATGCGTGGACTGCACACACAATTTCGACCCCGCGGCGTGGACGGCGTCCGCCAGGGCCGTGAGCCCGGGGAGGAACCTGTCGTCCGAGAGCCCCGGTTCCTTCATTGACGCCGCGCCGTGCGGGAAGGCGATCGCGCACGCGCCGGTGATGATCAGCCCGGCACCTCCGGCGGCGCGGGCGACGTAGTGGTCGATCTCCCGCTGCTCGATCTCACCGTCCTCCGAGACGTTCATGTCCATGGCGGGTAGCACGATGCGGTTGGCCGTGGACATGGGGCCGATACGCCCGGGCGACAGGAGACGAGGGAAGGAGGTGAGGGTGGTCACCCTGAGGAGAATACGCGGGGGTTGACGGGTGTCAAGAACAGGTTCTAGTTATCGCCGGGCGGGGCGACGCGCTCGTGACGCAGTGCGTCAGGAGCCCATGCCGAACCGGGCCGCGAGATACGGCAGCAGTCCCATGCACTCGGGCGTCAGGGCCAGACAGGACGCCTCACCCGGCCCGGGGCCGAAGAGATAGCGCAGCGGATTCTCGATCGAGCCAGAGGGAAACACGATGTCGCTCCTTACCAGTGCGGGTGCGGTGCCTTACACGCGAAATCGAACCCTACCGGGGACCCGTTACGCTGCGGCGGCCTTCACGCTGGCACGGGACGCGAGTTGCTACGGTGAGCGCACTCCACCGTCGGAAGAGCGCCACATGATCCGTCGCATCCTCGCCCAGTGCACTGTCAGCGATATCGCCCGCGCCGAGCAGTGGTACTCCCTGTTGTTCGATCGCGCCCCCGACCTGCGGCCCATGCCCGGTCTCATCGAATGGCACCCGGGCGACAGCTTCGGACTACAGGTGTGGTCCGAGCCCGAGCGCGCAGGCCAGTCGACCGTCGTCCTCGACGAGACCGACCTCGACGCCGCCGCGGCCCGGCTGACCGCGAGCGGCATCGCCCACGATGGCCCGGTCCCGGGTGGCGGCGGCCGGATCCTCCTACTGAGCGATCCGGACGGGAACCGGGTCGTCATCACCGGGCAGTGACCCTTGGGCGCAGTAGGAACCTGGTTCCTGGTGGCGGGCTAGGCTGACCGCTCGCTGACCTGCGATGCCCTGGACCGCCCGTGCAGGGCACCCCAGGTCAGCGGCGTCACGCCCGCCGCGCCCCGGCCCACCCCGGCCCGCGCACCAGGTAGCCGACCCGGTCCTTCCAGGTCTCGGATCGGAACACGTCTCGGGCGATCGCGATCCACTCGTGCGAGGCGATCCGCGCCGGGTTGAACGTATCGATGTTGGTGGTCAGCCCGTAGACGACCTTCTGCCCCTCGGGCTCGAAGGTGCCGAACAGGCGGTCCCACAGGATGAGGATGCTGCCGTGATTCCGGTCCAGGTACTCGCGGTTGCTGCCGTGGTGCACTCGGTGGTGGGCGGGTGAGTTGAAGACCCGCTCGAACGGCCCGATCGACCGGATCACCTCGGTGTGGACCCAGAACTGGTAGATCAGGTTGATCGCGCGGGCGTCCTGCACGAGCGCCGGCCGCACGCCCAGCAGCGAGAGCAGCCCGTACGGCACGTAGATCGTCAGCGCCTCGGCCACCGGCTGCCGCAGTGCGGTGGAGAGGTTGTAGCGCTCGCTGGAGTGGTGCACCACGTGCATGGCCCACAGCCAGCGGCTCTCGTGATCGAAGCGGTGGTTCCAGTAGTAGATGAAGTCCCACCCCAGGATCGCCACCGCGTAGGCGAGCGGACCCGTGCCCAGATCAAGCGGGGAGAGGCGGAAGAGCCTCTTGCCGGCCGTCTGCGCACTCCACAACGTCGAGACCGTCACCACCGCCGAGGCGAGCGACGTCACCGCCGACCCTCCGGTGATGCGTCGCAGCGCGGGCAGCACCTGGGCGGCCCCGGGGACGGGATCCGGGTCGGAGGTGAGGACCTCGTCGTCGTCGTTCCCCTTCGCCCGGCCTGACAGGGGCGGTTGGCTTGACAGGGGTGCTCGACTCGAAAGGGATGACGACACCCTCGACGGCAACGCGCCCGCCCTGAGCAGACCGGTGGTCCGGGTGCGCCGCACCACGTCTCCCACCGTCGCTGCGGCCGCCGCCGCGAGGGACAGGCCCATCAGCGCCTTGGCGTACCGGCCGGTGCGCGGGGTGACGGGGGCGAGCAGCGTGTCCGCCACGTACGGAGCCACCAGACTGCCCACGCCCATCGACAGGCTGGCCATGGTGTCGGCGAACTCGTAGTCGCCGGCCCGCTCCCCTTCCGCCGGATTGCGGGACTGCCATGCGTATTCGGCCGCCATCGCCGCGATGAAACCGGGGATGGCCAGGACCGTCAGATCAACCTTCACGCTCTGAGGATATGACGTGGGTCACTGTGGCGCGAGGGCGGGAGCCTCGGGTCGGGCCGACGTTCCCTGTGCCCCTTTCAAGATATAGCTGGTGGGGGGTCTTGCCGCAAGACCCCGGTGGGGGCGCACACTAGCGCGATGCCACCCCTGCCGACCAGCATTTTCGCTCTCCCCGACCACCTTCGGAGCAAGGCCGATCCGGCCCTGATCGCCGCCGACGAACAGCAGTTCTCGGCGATCGCGGACTGCCTCGCGCAGCGGGTCGCCGACCTGTCGGCCCGCCTGGGCGCCCGTCGCCGCGACCCGGCCGGTACCGGCGCCCAGACCATCGACCGCGATGCGGACATCCGCCGCCTCGTCGCCGAACTCACCACCCTGCGGCGCTTCGGGTTGGACCTGTGCATCGGGCACGTCGCCTTCACCGGGGGCGC
>NZ_JAALEA010000100.1 GCF_014145145.1 Dietzia cercidiphylli | reverse complement strand
GGCCGCCGAGCCGTTCTTCGCCGCGACGCTCGCCCGGCCGATGGGCGTGGCGTACCGGCGGAGGTACAGGTGGTCGGGCGGGCGCGTCGTCGACTACTGGGACGAGGTTCTCGACGACGACGAGGTGGGCACCCGCACCGCCCCGGACGACCAATCGGCGTTCGTCGCGAGCCTCGGCCGGGTGAGGACCGGCCGGATGCACGACGTGCTGGCCACCATCCAGGCCGACCAGGACGCGATCATCCGCGCCGACTCCTCGGGCGCACTCGTGGTGGACGGCGGCCCGGGGACGGGCAAGACGGTCGTCGCGCTGCACCGGGCGGCGTACCTGCTGCACACGGAGTGCGCTCATGGTGCTCGCGCGATAGGGCACTCGACGCCGCCGAGGGTGTCGACCGGCCGGGGCGCCCGGGCTGGTGCTGCCGAGGTGCCCGGACGGTTACGAAGCGACCGGCTCCTCGGCCATCGGCGCCACCGCAGGCCCCTCGGTCTGCGCGGTGTTGCGGACGAACCACGCGCCCACCACGGTGATCAGCGAGATGATCGCGCCCACCAGCAGCGCGTTGTGGACGCCGGTCATCTGCGCGGCCACGTCACCCTCACCGGACTCGGCCCCGGCCACGATGCCCAGCGTCATCACCGTGATGAACAGGGCGGTGCCGGCGGCCGCGGCGACCTGCTGCAGCGTGTTGAGCAGCGCGGAGCCGTGCGAGTACAGGTGCGGCGGGAGCGAGCCGAGCGCCGAGGTGAGCAGCGGCGAGAACAGCAGCGCCAGGCCCACGCTGAGGATCATGTGCCACACCACCACGATCGCCAGCGACGACTCGGCGGAGAAGGAGACGTACATGCCCCACAAGCCGGCGGCGGCCAGGATCGAGCCCGGGATGATCAGCGGGCGCGGGCCGATGCGGTCGAAGAGCCGACCCACGAACCACCCGAGCACACCCATGAGCAGACCGCCGGGCAGCAACGCCAGGCCGGACTCGAGGGTGGTGGTGCCCAGGACCTGCTGCATGTACAGCGGCAGCAGGATCAGGGTGCCGAACAGCGCCATCATGGACAGCAGCATCAGCGAGAGGCTGACGGTGAAGGTGCGGAAGGTGAAGGCCCGCACGTCGAGAAGCGCGTAGTCCTTCAGCGCGAGCTGACGCCACACGAACACCGACAGCGCGGCCACGCCCACGAGCACGGGCACCCACGGGGACACCAGCGCGTTGTCGTTGGCGGCCTCACCGAAGGAGCTCAGGCCGAAGATCAGGCCCGCGAAGCCGACGGCCGAGAGCACGCCGGAGAGGATGTCGAGCGGGATCGCGCGGGTGGCGGTGACGTTGCGGATCAGCGTGGCGCCGGCCACCAGCGCGAGCACGCCGATGGGCAGGACGAACCAGAACATCCAGCGCCAGCTCAGCACGTCGAGCACCAGGCCGCCGACGGTGGGGCCGATGGCCGGGGCCACGGCGATCACGATGGAGATCACACCCATGGTGCGGCCGCGACGGTCCGCGGGCACCACGTTGAGCACGGTGGTCATGAGCAGCGGGATCATGATCGCGGTGCCCACGGCCTGCACCACCCGGCCGGCGACCAGGATTACGAACACCGGCGCGAGCGAGGCCAGCAGGGTGCCGAGGGTGAAGGTGGTCATGGCGATGATGAACACCGTCCGCAGCGGCAATCGCATGAGCATCCACCCGGTGAACGGGATGACCACGGCCATGGTGAGCATGAACGCCGTGGTGAGCCACTGCGCGGTGGCGGCGGTGACGGCGAACTCCCCCATCAGCTCGGGGATCGCGACCGACATGATGGTCTCGTTGAGGATCACCACGAACGCCGCGGCCACGAGCAGCGCGATTAGCCGCTTGGTGGCGGCGGGCAGTGGCGCGGAGCCGAGGGCGGGGTCGGGCTGGGCTGGAGAGAAGGCAGCGGCGGATGACTCAGTCGTCACGGGAATCCTTAGGCATTACGGGGCGAAACAAAGTGGGAAGCCCGGCGAGGCCTGACGGCGCGCACGGGAACCCTCGCACTGTACTGCAGGAAGTTCGACAGGCTTTGCTGATGTGACCACCATTACTGGGGCGGGTGGGCCGGTGGGGCAGAATCGACGCATGACCGGGATCGGCACCGCCCGACGTGGCGAAGTGGAGACGCGCACCCTGCCGGAGTACGCCGCGGGCGGCGCGTCGGGTTTAAATCTCCGGCAGCACGCTAGGCGGCTGGGTGCCTACCGAGGTACTCATCGATGGCCGCTCGGATGACGGCGCTCATCGGCTGCCCTGTCCGGTCGGCATAGTCGGCCAGACGGCGCCGATCGGACTCAGTGAGTCGAACAGCGAGCGGACGGGTCTCCTCGACCGCATCCCCTCGCCGGGGCCGACCGTGACGGTAGTCCGGGCGGACTTCCGCCGGGGAATCGATCACGTCGTACTCGCCAGCCTCTACGGCGTCCGCGAGACGCGCATAATGCGCTTCACGATCACCTGTCTCGCTCATCGTTTCTCCCGCTGCGTCCTCTGACTACGGCTGACGCCGTCGGACAAGTCAAGGTTCCCGCCGGTGGCCTCGAGCACTTCGCGCGCCACTGCCGCGGTCAGAAGCATCGCGTGAAACACGTGTAGCTCCTCTCCGCCCACCCGGTCGACCACGACCTCAATCAGAGCTCCGCCGTCCGGGTCTCCGACCATACGAAGCAACTTCGCCTGAGGCCCCGTGCGTGGAGCTAGTCGATATCGAACGATCGGATGCTCGAGGACGGCCCTGATCTCCGCGTCTGTGATGCCGTGTCGGCGCGCGGAGGCGTAGATCACGACCTTCAATCCGAAAACGTATCACAAATTAGGACGCAGGAACATGCTCTCTTACCTTCGGCTTGACTCTAATCATTACCGATGGGCCACAGCCGCCCTCAGCCGCGCAGATCCTCTGCCTCTCTTAAGTACGCATTCCGAGTGCACGCCCTCCCGCGACTCGCGCGCCCGGAATGGACTGAAGACGCCGCACACGTCGCGGGGGGCTCGCGAAGAGAGGGCCGACGCCAGGGGGCTCGCGTCAGAGCCGAGGCTGGCTCAGAGCTCCGGCAGCCGATCCGCGCCCCAGCTCAAGCGGATCAGGTCGGTCACCCGGGCGATCTCCTCCGCCGTCACCGACCCGGTCTCGCCGGGCTCGAGGGTGTCGAAGTGGAAGATGTAGAGCCGCGAGGCGAACTCCTCGAACGGCAGCGACGACTCGCCGAAGCGTTCCCCGTGGCCGGCGGTGCTCACCACCACCCCGTTGCCCCAGTCCTGGCCACTGTCGTTGTTGGGGTTGAAGAAGTAGACGCGCATGGTCTCGTCCGGATCCAGCGCCACCCGCAGGATCGTGATGGCGTGCCAGCCCACGAACCGCGCGGAGCTGTCGGTCACGGCCACGCCGGCGGGCTGAGGGTGGATCAGCGGCTGGTTGCCGTTGTGGAACGGGTGGTAGCTGCCGTAGAAGTGCCGCAGGAAGTCCTCGAGCCCGGTCAGCCTGCCGGACTCCACGTCCACGTTGATGCGGAATCCCCGCGCGGCCCACCAGCCGTGGAACTCGGGGTTCACCCAGCGGTGGGGGTCGCCTTCGCGGTCGGCGCAGAGCCGGCCCATCTCGGCGTAGATCCGGTCCAGGTGCGGCACGACGAGCAGGGAGACCGGGTCCAGGTCGAGGGGGAGCGTCTCCGCCAGGCCCGCCTCGAGCTCGCGGGAGGACAGTGGGCGGCCCTCGAAGTGCATGACCACCTCGTTGTCCCGCGCCGCCCAGGCGATGGTCTGCAGCAGGTAGTCGGGGTCGTTGTACGCCCACATGGACAGCGCGCGGGCGGACTGGCAGGTGGGGTTGTCGCCCTGCCCCACGCCCAGCGGCTGGCCCAGCATGGACAGCGTCCCGGACAGCAGCCAGATCCTCCCCGGGTGGGCCGGGCCGTAGGCCAGCGCGAGGCGCTCGTTCGCGTAGTCCGACAGGGGCAGGGCCAACAGCCGCCACAGTGCGGGCGCGACGGCCGGCTGGAACAGGATCCCCCGCTCGAGCAATAACGCCAGTCCGTAGACCGACTGCGCGGTTTCGGGGTGAACAGCCGCGTCGATCAGCGCATCGACGAGGCCGTGGAAGCACAGCAGGCTCTCCCGGCCGGTGCTCGACAGGCCGAGCGCCTCGCTGAGCAGGAAGCTGCCTTTCTCACGCAGGAACCGCAGCAGGACGGGGTGGTAGGCGGAGACGAGGCCGGTGTCGTGCATGGATCGCGCGAACCCGGCGGCCTCGTACTGCAGGGCCCCCTCGTCCATCGACTCCAGGCGGGAGCGGTAGATGTCCACCCCGGGGTCTTCCCGGCTCGCCTCGGTGGTGCCGTAGATGCTGCTGATTAGCCGGTCGACGCCGAACCCGCCGGTGCTGGTGTCCACCTCGGGGTCGTGGCGCGCGACCGCGATCTGGGTGATGGTCTCCTTGATGTGGTCGACCTGGATCGGGCGTTGCCGCAGGATCCGCCAGATCTCCTCGACCAGCTGGTCGAGGACGGTGTCATAGCCGATCGACTCGGCGATGTGCGTCAGCGACGTGCGGGTCACCTTGGCCATCCGGCCCTGTTGCACCCGCTCCGCCTCGGTGGCCGCGGTGAACAGCATCGAGGCGTTGGTGGCCAGCACCTCCTTGAGGTGCTGCAGAGCCTCCTCCGCCGACACGTCGGGGTGCGCGTACTCCCCCTTGGCCACGGCGACCAGACGGAGGTCGCTGACGATCTCCATCACCGCCGTGTCCGCGTTGGGGCTGCGCAGCGACCCGGTGCTCAGCGCCGGGACCAGTGAACTCGGTGACGCCCAGTCCGTCCCCTCGTACAGTCCGGCGGACTCGAGCTCCTGTGCCATCGACTGCACGGCCTGCGCGCCACCGTCCTGGAGCAGGACCAGGCGCAGGCCGTCGAGCACGCGGCGTTTCGGCGTGGACTTGCCCACATCCCCGGCGTCGGCGAGGGCCCTTGTCGCGTCGACGAGAGAGGCCACCCGCTTGTCGAGTACTCGCGTCGCGTCGGGCTCAACGTTAGCCACTTGGGTTCACTCTCCAGATCTCCGGGCGAGGGTGCCCGCCCCCGGTACCGTACCCACGTCGTCGCAGCGGATGGCCCGTCACACGTAGAAGTCGAGCTCCTCCTGGCGCGCCAGGAGGGTCCGCATCTCGTAGGCGTCGTCGCCGAAGAAATAGACCAGGCCCCAGTGGGTGCCGAAGGCGGTCCGCTTGGTGACGGTCTCCTCTACGGGTGCGGTGAGCTCGTGGGACTCGAAGTACTCGTGGTCCTCGGTCTCCTCCGGGATCGCGAGCGTGGAGACCACGCGACGCCGCGGGTAGACGCCGAAGCAGCCCGCGTGACCGGTGGCGTCGACCACCTCGCGCGGGAAGAACGCCGTGATCTCCTCCTCGGTGGTCTTGGGGTCGAACGCGAGAACCAGCCCCTGGTAGGCGTTGAACCCGTAGGCGCGCTCGAGCAGCTCGAAGACCTTGAACCCCGGCGGGCGGTACGCCACCTCGCCGAAGTACATCTCGCCGTCGCTGGTGACGAAGTACTCGGGGTGAACGAACCCGAACTTGATGTCGAAGGTCTTGATGAGCTTCTCGATCTGCCGCGTGATCTCCGGCCGGTACTTCTCGAGTTCTGGCGAAGCCGGCACGAACACCGAGTACCCGAGTGTCACGTACTCGGAGATGTTGAGGAACACGATCTTGCCGTTGTGCACCCAGGCCTCGACCGCGAATTCCCAGCCGTCCAGGTGGGACTCCATAAGGACCGGGAACTCCTCGTCGGGGATCGTGTCGACCTCGTCCGGGGTGCGGATGACGCGGTGCCCCAGGCAGCCTGCCTTGTCGAAGGCCTTGAGGTGGATCGGGTCGTTGGGGTCGCCGTCGAGCTTGAGAAGTGTCTGGTTGACGCGCTTGAGAAAGCGGATCACGTCGTCGCGCTCGTGGGCCTCCTCGAAGATCCCCACGCGGATCCCGCCGAGCTGGGCGCGGCGCTTCATCAGCGCCTTGTCCCGCAGCAGCAGCGACTGGCCGTACAGGGTGGGGTTGTCCATGAGCATGGAGTTGATGGCGCCCGCCCACTCGACGGTCTCCTCGAACAGCGGGATCGCCACGTCGACACCCATGTCCTTGAGGGTCTCGGCGATCTCCATGGACCGGTCGTTGAGCCGCTCAAAGTTCCACGGGACGAACGGGATGCTGTGCTGGCGGCAGTAGTCCTCGGCCCAGTCCGGGGCCACCACGACGTAGCGGCGGTCGAACCGGTCCACGGCGTCGACCGCGTTGGGCGCCCAGCCGAGCAGTGCCACATAGCCCTTGTCGGGGTTGCGCCGCTTCTCGTTGGGGTCCTGTGTCGCGAGCGAACTCTTGTCCGCGTCGGTGGTGGTCGATTCTGCTGTGGAAATCTGCACGCTCAAGTGCCTCCTGGGTTGGGGCGCGGGCGGGTGGACCACCCAACCTACCCAAGAGCCCGGAGGGTTGTGCTGGCAGAACCCGGTCCCCCATCCTGAGCGCCCGCAGCGGCGAACACCGGGGATGTTCTCGTCACAGCGCCCGCGCCGCCCGAACTACCTCCGCGGTGGGACGGCTGGGTACAGGTGGCGGCGACGGGCTGGGGTGCGCTATTCGTCATCACGCCGTTGACTGTGACGCACTTCCTGTTCTGGATCACCGGCTCGCGGACCACGGATCACGGCACGGAAGACACCCCTGACTGGGACGACTACCCCGACCGGGACTGGTTCTGTGCGGCGCCACAGCCGCGACGCGTTGTCCGGGCCGAGCGCGGTGCCGAGTAGGCGCGAGAGACGCTGCGCCGCTTCTGTCTCGATCTGAGCAACGGCCCAATCGGCGGTCGCGCTGACGAGACCGGTCAATCCGATCCACATCGGTGGTCCCGGCCTGACAGATGAGACCGATTCTTCCCCATCCACAGACTGTTGCACCCCAGCCGCCGAGCCACCCTCGCCGCCACGCTCGCCGTCCGGAGGGGCGTGTCGTAGGCCGTTCAAATGGGTGGTCGAGCGGGCGAGATGTGGACTCCCGAAACAAAGTCCTAGATGACGACGACGAGGTGGCGACTCTCGTAAGCCTGGCGGATCACTCGGCTTTCGTATCAATCCTGACCGGGGCGCGGAACGACCGCGTGCGGGGCATTACGGCGACCCGGGGTCACGACGTGGCCAACAGAGCCTTCAGCTCCTCGGCTAGGGGACCCAGATGCGCATCGCATGATCGTCCACACAACGCGCATGTCAACTTCGGCGTAGCCGAGTGAGATCACGTTGCGCAGGCCGATCAGGCGATGCCAACCCTCGGACTGGTGAGCTGAGTAGAAGTCCGGACAGTGCCGACGGCTTTTGGAGAGGTTCTCCCCCACCTCTTGCAGCCGCATGCAGATCGCGTCCTGAGCCATCGGCGAGGCGAGAAACTCGACCTCAGACGCAGGGGCGTAACCGGCCGCCCTCGTAGCTGCGGCGACCGCCATGTCGAGGTACGGGATCGGGGATTTCATAACGCGAGCTCGACCAGTTCGGGCTCGACGAACGGCCGGAACGGCACTTTGATCGATGTGAGGACGTCGAATGGTCGGCCCGCGACCCTCTCCAGAGCCTCGGACAGCCGGAATATCGCCCCGTAGTCGACCGGACCGTCCATCTCGACGAGCAGGTCGATGTCGCTCGTGGGCGTCAACTCGCGGCGGGCCGCACTTCCGAACAGCCGAGCCCGCCGTACGCCGAAAGAACGCAGCACGTCGAGCACGGCCTGCTCTTCCGGCAGGTCGTATGTGGCGTTCGTGGCAGCGACACCCATAGCTTTTAGGCTACCGGCACCTCGCACACCGGGACGGTTCCGACCGACCGGCAGCGGGAACGACCGGCGCCGCGCGTATGTGCCGGTCAGGAAGGCGAGTGTCTAGTGACGACGAGGTGTTGGGTTTTCGACCAGTGGTGCACACGATCGAGTGGCGTTCATGTGCCACCTGTCCGGTAGGGCAACCGGTCCAGAACCCAGGCCCAGTCGATCCGCTCTTGCTCAAGTCTGACGCGCTCGGCGAAGCGGTCGGAGACCAGGTCGTCGTAGACCGCCGCCTCCGCCGCCGTTAGTTGATCGAGTGTCGCGCTGGTGGGTGAGGACTCCTGTCCCCATCGCTGAGGGTGTGTGTTGAGGGTCTCGAGGTCCATGAGGAAAGACCGCACCCGCGGAAGGTGCGTGCGCAGCCGGTGGAGGATGGCGAAGCCGTGTGTGTCGAGGTCGCCCCAGTAGTGCACGTCGGCCACTCGAAGCGCGTCCCAGCGGCCGAGGCGGGCCACGTCGAATCCCTTCCCCCAGATCAGCACTCCGTCGTCCGGGACGGGCAGCGTGAGGTAGGTGATCTCGTTCTCCACGATCACGGCCGTGGTGAAGGACATGCCAAGTCCGTCGAGTTCCTCCGGTCGCACGGACAGTTCGGTGACCGACATCGGCGCGACGCTGCCCGCCATACGGAACCGGACGTACTCGGGCTTGGTGCGCAGGCCAAGGTCGTGGAGAAACGAGGTGGCGTTGCGTGAGACTCCGAGGAGCCCTGCGAGAACTGTCCGATGACTCTCGACGACCTTGGTGTCCACTCCCGGGGCATCGATCTGCCGCAGGTACCTGCCCGTCCCGCGGGCGTCTTCGAGCCAGCTGTACGCCGCGAGGATCTGCGGCCACTCCTGTGCATGGTCGAGCGCGGCGACGGGTCTGGCGAGCAGCCAGTCCCGCACCGGCGTATCCGGGGCCGCTGCCAGCATCTGTTCGAAGCTCACCACCTGCGTCCGGACTCCGAGCAGTGCCCATGCTTGGTCGAACCGGGTCACCACGGCATGAGTGGGAATCTGATTGCGTCCGAATTTCCGGCCGCCTACCGCCGTGTACCGCAGCGTGTATCGGCTGCCGTCGCGACTGCCGGCCTCGAGTGCGGCCATCCACTCCTGCACCTCGCCGAAGCGCTCACCGAGCTCGGACGTTCTCGGACCTCCGAGTGGGATCTCGAGTGGAGTGAGCGTCTCCCCGCGGGCGAAACCCCGGAGCAAGGTGCCGTCGACCCACCGCCTGTGCACTTTCTCGCGGACCGCCTCCGGCGTGGCCCACTTCCGCGCGCCGGCGACCATCACTCTCCGCCGCGCTGGCGGTGGTACTCCTCTGTGGACATCATGACGAGCCTCGAGTACCTGCCCTCGACATTGTCCACATACCCGATGGAGCGCACGTACGGTGCGATCACGTGCACTTTCTGCAGGGGCGTGACGATCAGCAGCTGGATGCCGAGCTTGGCGAACAGCTCGAGGGCGTACCGGGTGGAGGCGTCGGAGCCCCGGCCGAACGCCTCGTCGATCACGGCGAAGCGGAAGTCACGGGCCTTCTCCGCGCCCCACTCCAGGCCGAACTGGTACGCCAGCGACGCCGCGAGGATGGTGTAGGCGAGCTTCTCTTTCTGGCCGCCCGATTTGCCGTCCGAATCGCGGTAGTGCTCCCACTCCTCGTCGGTCTCGCGGTCGCGCTCCGAGGCGGAGAAGGTGTACCAGTTGCGCACGTCCGTGACTCGCGCCCGCCACGTCTTGTCGGTCTCGCTGTGGCCCTCCCGGCCGCGGAGTCGCTCGAGGATCGCCCGCACCTCCTGGTACCGCTGCTCGGAGTAGCGGTCGTCGCCGCCGAGGGTGTCGTCGGTGACCGCTCGCAGGTCGGATCGGAACTCCCGCACATCCTGGTTGACCGTGTTCTCCCGATCCAGGCGCACGTAGCGTCCCGGATTGAAGTCGATCGCGCCGAGAGCCTCGTTGATCTTCTCGATCTTCTGTTGGATATCGTCGGCCTGGCGCTGCAGCCAGTTGTGGAAGCCGGCGAGTTCGCGGATGGCGTTCTTCTTGAGCTGCTCCTCGAACTCCGCGATGAAGCGCGGCAGATCGTCCTGGGCCACCTGCGCGTGGAAGCGGATGTACTCCCCGCGCGCGTCGACCGAGGCGTCCATCTCGGTGGTCTGCTCCGGCCAGCGTCGCCGGATCTCCGCCATACCCTGCTGCAGACTGGTGGTGTAGCCGTTGAGTTCGCGCTGGGTCTGGCCGGTCTCCTTGTCGATTTCGTCAGACAGTCGTCGTTCGTGGAGTTCGGCTTGATCCGCGGTCGTCGACCCCGCGCGGCCCTGTCGTGTCCGGAGTCTGGGGTAGATGTCCGCCGCTGCTGCGCGGATGTCCGCCGTCAGCTCGTCGAGGCTGCGCCGGTCGCGGTCGATCTGACTGCTCTCCTGGGCGATGCGGCTTTCTCCACTGCCCTTCGCCTCGCCGAGAGTGTCCTTGGTCTGGCTGAGCTCGTTCACTCGTGTGTCGACCTCCGCCACGCGTCTGTCGATCTCGGCCAGTTCACTACTGCCCTCGAGCAGGCGACGGCGCTCGGCATCGGCGGCGTCCGCCCGCGATCGGGCGTCCTCCCAGTCGAGATCGCGCCACGAGGGATAGTCCGCCACCCGCGAGAGCGCGGTGCGCCGCTCCCCCACCTCGTTCTGCTCCCGCGACACCGATTCGAGTTGGGCGGCGAGCCGCTCCACTGATCGGGTGAGGTCGCCGCGCCGCTCCTGCAGTGCGGCGATCTTCTGCTCGTTGCGCCAGCCCAGCACCCAGCCGCGGGGATCGGCCGCGGACCGCCGGTCGTCCTTGACGTGATGATTTCTGGACCGCACCTGGCCCTCGCGAGTCACCGCCCGCTCGGCGTGCCGGAACTCCTCCACCGTGGTGGCGCAGAGATGGTCCGCCCGGGCGAACAACTCCTTGCTCAGGTACCCGCGCAGCGGTGTGTCGGCGATCTCCACCGTGTCGGCGAGCAGCAGTCCGTCGGAATGGGGGCGCTGCAAGGGCAGGTGGCGCTCCGGAACCCGCTCGTAGGTCAGGCGGACCCCCATCTCGCGACCGTCGGAGCGCCGGGCGGTCAGCCGGCGGGCGTTGACCCATTCGGCGACATCCGCGTAGTACCGCTGTGGCACCAGCAATGACACCGCGAATCCGCGCAGCACGCGCTCGGCGGCTCCCCGCCACTGCGCGTGCTCTTCGGACACGTCCAAAAGCTCGCCGGCGAACGGGAGCTCCTCTTCCGACACTCCGAGTTCCGCGCAGAGGGCGGACCGCACCTGGAGTTGTTCGGTCGGCAGGTTGCTGCGGCGGGTCGCGAGGCTGTCCAGCTCTTCCTGCACCTCGCGGAGCTGCGCTTTCTCCTCACCGTGCCCGAGGACCAGCGCGTCGTACCGCTCCTTGAGCTCGGCGATCTGCGTCTCGATCTCTGCCTGCGCCCGACCGACCTGGACGGCGAGGTCCGCGAATCCGGCGGCGTCGCCGACCGGGTCGAGGCCGGCCCTCGCGACGGCGTCCTCGAACCGCTCTCGCCTTGTTCTCCGCTCCTCGGCCTGCGCGCCCGCGTCGCGGGCTGCGCGTTCCAGCTCGCCGATGCGGCTACCGCCCGCCTCGGCCCGGGCCGCGAGGAGCTGGTCCCGCTCCGCCCCGAGGGCCTGCGACTCGGAGCGCACCTGCTCCAACTGGGCGGCGATGGTGGTGACCTCGGCGCGGACCCGCTCGATCTCCGCCTGGCGCAGCTCGATCCGCAGTTCGGCGAAGTAGGGGCGGATCGCCACACGTTCCTCGTGGAGACGGTCCAGGCGCTCGACCGCGCTCTCGTACCGGCTGATCGAGGCGACCAGTGGTTCCAGTGCCTCGAGTTGGGCTCGGGCCCGTTGGACGGCATCGTAGGACCGGGTGAGGTCCTCGAAGTGCCGGATGATCCCCTCGATCCGCTCGGAGGCGTCCGCGGGTTCGAGCATGTGCGTGCGGACGAACTCGTTGAGATCGCCCACGGCCTTCATCGAGACGGTCTGGTGGAACAGTTCCATGGCCTGTTCGGACCGGATGCCCAGCAGGCGCCGCATGGCACGACCGTAGGGCGGGAAGTCCTTCTCCACCGTGGCACCGTCTCGGCGGAGCCGCTTGAGCAGGTCGCCCAGGTCGGATCCGAAGTCGGTGAAGTCGGACTCGATCGACATCGCCCGGTCCGCGGTCACGAAGCGTCGCCAGGGTTGTCCTGTGGCGTCCTGTTGCTGGAAGACCTGGGCGAGGGTCACCTCGTCGTCGTATCCCTGGTTGGCAAAGACGCCGAGGATCACCGAATACGACCGTCGGTCCCGCAGCCCCACCGGTCGGACACTGCCGGTGGACTCGTTGCGCTCGGTCCTGTGGTGGCCTTCCACGTAGGAGCGCAGAGTGCGTTCCTTGCGTGCGGCGCCGGCCGCCTTGTTGTAGTCGATCCGGTGCGAGGGGAGCATGAGGGTGCTCACCGCGTCGACCAGAGTGGATTTGCCGCTGCCGATGTCGCCGGTGAGCAGCAGGGTCTCCCCATCCGATTCCAGTTGCCAGACGCGCTTGTCGAAGGTCCCCCAGTTGAGCACTTCGAGCCGGACCAGCCGGAAACCGGGACGCCCCTGCGGCGCGAGGTCGACGGAGGAGAACAGGCCCTCACTCATCGTCGGCACCCCCGTCGGCGTACTCGGCAAGCTTGGCGGAGAAGTCGGACAGGGTCTGACCGTCCACGTAGGCCTTGAGGATCCGGCGCACCTCCCAGGTGTCCCGCCGGCCCTTGAGCTGGCGCAGGAATCCCATGGACACCAGGCGGTTGATGGACGTGTCGACCTGCTTGAGCACTCGGGCCTCGTCGGTGCTGCGGGCGAGGAAGAGCTGAACCATCTCGATGATCTCGTCCTGGGTGAGCACCAGCTGGCCCTGGTCGCCGGCGGACTCGAACTCCACCATCCGCTTGCGCAGCAGCACCAACAGGAGACTGTCGGCGTAGGTGAGCGCGCGGCGTCTGATCACCCGCGGGAGCGGTTCGTCACCGTCCTCCGGCTCGCTGGTGCGCAGGTAGGCGTAGCCCTCGTCGTCGTCGATCACCACGTCGAGCCCGATCACGGCGAAGTGGTCGCGGACGGCGCCACGGTGGCGGAGGAGGTCCTCCCACGCGTCCGACTCCTGATAGACGACGCCCTGCATGAGGCGGATGGCGCTGGTCGCGACCGCCCTCTCCTCCGGGCTCACCGGCGCCTCACCACGACGCGCGGCATCCGGGCCCGCATCGACCGGCCGGCCTCCTCGTACTCGATCACCGTCTCCTCCTGCTGGTCGGTGGTCACCTCGATGTCGTCGGTGTCCAGGGCGAGGTAGCCCACGAGTTCCGCGGCGCCGTGCTCGACGGGGTACATGGTGACGACGTCCTCGAGCAATGCCGTACCGCGTTCGGGGACGAGGTTGCGCAACCTGGCGGCGAGGCGGGCGGGGTCCACGATCACCTGCTCGGCCAACACGGAGGTGTCGACATGCTCCTGCTCGGACGGTGGCAGGTGACTGTCCACCTCGGACGCGGGCCGCACACTGTGCAGCGGTCGTTCGGTGGGCAGCGACACCTCCACGCCGGCCTGCTCCAACTCGAGACCGAAGTCCGGGGGTGTGCCTTGTCGCAGCGCCAACGCGGTCCCCTCGATCTCGCGGACCAGGTCGAGGACGCGGCGGTTCTCCAGCCAGATCTGGTCGTCGGTGAACCGGCGGAGCTGCTCGGAGATCTGACGGACGGTCAGCTGGGTGCGCTCGGCGGCCTCGGCCCACCCGTGGTGGACGGTGCGGATGCTGCGGTCCGCCTTCAGTTCGTCGATCGCGGTGAGCCGCTCGAGCAGGGCGGAGAGTTCCTCCTGGCCGGATGAGGACAGGAGCATGTCGTAGAACGCCTGAAAACTGCGCCCCTGATCGGAGGAGTCGATGCGACTGCGCCCGCTGACCAGCTCCTCCAGCAGGTCCCCCTTGCTGCCCTCCCATGTGGCTATGCGTTCGCGAGCCGAGCGGTCCAGTGCGCGGAAGTTCTCCTCGACCTCGCGGAAGTCGGCGAGGAGCTCGCGAGCGGTGGAGGAGAACTGCTGGTAGCGGTCGCGCACGGCGGTCATGTCGAGTAGTCCGGCTTCCGGGTCGGCCTCGATCTGCTCGATCTCCCGCTGGATCTCCTGCTTGCGCCGCTGCAACTCGGCGAGCCGTATCGCGGGGTCGACCTCGGTGCCCTGGGCGATCTGGCGGAGTAGTTCGATCGCGGTCTGCAGTCGCGACTCGGTGCCGACGAAGGGCCGCGCGTGCAGGCTCTGGACCCACGAGTAGGCCTTTTCCAACGCGGGTGTCGCGTCGTAGTGGATCTCATCGGTACCGAGCGGATAGAAGCGACGGAGAAATCCTGAGTCGGTGGACGCCCATTCGGCCAGATAGTCGGCTGCGTCCCGCTTGAACCGCGGGTTCTCGGGATTCTCCGCATTGAGCTTGTAGAGCTCGTCGTCGAGGGCGTCGATGATCTCCCCCTCCGGGCTGGCACCGTGTCCCTCCTCCACGAAGAACCGGCCGAGAAACGACAGCAGCAGCGGCGCGTGGGTGGCGCGGAGCATCCGCCACGCGGGATGTCGTTCGCGCAGCGCGTCGATCGCCGCGTAGTCCACACGGTCTCCTCGGGTCAGCGGTCGGCAGGGGTCGTGCAGCCAGTCTAGGAGGGCGGCCGGACACAACTGTCTGGGCGGTCGGTGCGGGCAGCACCCCGCGAGAGGCGTCCGGTCACACCTCAGAGTTCGATTCAGGACCACGCTGGTGTTGACTCAGCGCTTCGGCAAGAGGCGGTAGGTGTGTCTTCACGACGTCTCGCACAATGTCAGCCTCAACACCGAAATACTGGTGAACGAGGATGTTGCGGAACCCTCGGATCTGCGGCCAGGCGATCTCTGGGTGTGCATCTGTGATCCCGGCCGAGAGATGGTTCGCAGCCTCACCGATGATCTGCAAGTTCCGTTCGATTGCATCCTCGGCCATGAGGACGAGGTCGATGTCATGGTTGTCCAGTCTGCGTACGTACCGCTGGCATCGATTGATGGCCCGCAGGATGTCGTCGATCCGCTGATCGGACTCGCGACTCATAACGCGACGCTGTCCCGGAGCGCCGACTCTGAGATCGCTCGCTTAAGTAGTTGCGACGGGAAGACGTCGATATCGTCGCGGCCGAATAGCGCACGGACTTCCTCTAACAGACCGGAGGCGCGCATCAAGAGATTGCCGTCAGACGGGTCCATTTCCACCAGGATGTCGATGTCGCTTCCCGCCTGCGCGGTGCCACGCGCGACCGAACCGAACAGCCTTGGTCTAGTAGCCGCGTACTTCGCCAGGAGCGCACGGAACTCGTCATCACGCGCCTCGATCAGCTCGCGCATTGCGAGCGATTCGGGAGTCGGGGCGGTGCTCGTCATAGCTACAGGTTACCGGCCGCCCGTGGGAACTGAAGGCCCCAGAACGAAGGATGCAAGTGAGCCGTGTGAGATCACGTTGGGTAGACCGATCAGGCGTTGCCAACTCTCGGACTACAGACCGCGCCCTGCACCAGAGGCGAGGCGAGGCGAGGAACCCCGTCTCAGACGCAGGGGCGTAGCCGGCAACCCTGTTTGCTGCGGCGATCGCCACTTCGAGGTACGGGATCGGTGATTTCGACCGGCGGCCCTACCGGCCGAGCACCGTGTCGAGCCAGTCGAACGCGCGCTGGCTGAACAGCGCTGCCGCCCCCGCTTCGTCGTGTTCACCGGCACCTTCGGCGTTGGTGAACTCGATCATCGTCTTGGGCGCTGTGAGGGCGTCGAAGAGACTCTGCGCGTCGACGATGCGCGGGTCGTTCTGGCCGGTGGTCAGCAGGACGGGGCAGTCGATGCGGTCGGCGAGGCCGTCCAGCGTGAACGACCTCAGTTCGCGCAGGTAGTCGACCGGGGTCGCGCATCCGTGCGTGAGCATCCCTCTCCCCACGGAGAAGTTCAGCCCCGGTGACTGCTCCATCCCGGCGCGGACCACCGAGTTGAGCAGCTCATCGGCGTCCCCCGTGTCCAGGTCGGCGCGGTACTCCTCCGGGAGGAGCAGCGAGGCGCTGGCTCCCGGGGCGTATTGCGGGGCGTCGGCGATCACGGCGGCGAGGCGGTGCTCGGCTGTGGCGGCGCGGGGCGCGAGGTGGCCGCCCCAGCTGCGGCCCATCGCTGCAATCCGGGAGGCGTCGACCTCCGGACGGGCGACCAGCCAGTCGACCTGAGCGGTGACGACCGCCTCCCAGTCGTGTCGGAAGTGCAGGTCGCGCTCGACCAGCGCCGCGCCCTGGCCCGGGCCGTCCATCATGAGGACGGCGTAACCGCGCCGCAACGCCGCGACACCGCCGGCGACGTACGTCTCCTCCATTGTGCCGTCGTATCCGCCGACCAGGATCAGCGTGGGGAACGGTCCCGGGCCGGGTGGGGTCGCGACGTAGCCGTCGAGCTCGGTCCCCTCGTACGGGACCGTGACCTGCTGGAAGGGATGGTCCATCAACTCGACCGCTCTGCGGAAAGCGTCCCTCTGACGCGCGTTCGCCGCGACGAACCGGGGATCCATCGGAGGGGCGTACATGAAGACCCCGGAGATACGGAAGTACGTGGTCGCGCGGAGGAACCCCTCACGCGCGCTCACCCGGTGACCGGCGGCGAGACTCTTCTCCGCATCCGCGAGAATCCGTTCCCCGAGCGCGTTCCACTCGGCGTTCCAGGCGTCCCTGTCCCCGTCGGGGATCCTGCGCGCGGTGATGAACGCCTCCCCGACGTCGGCTCCGCCCGTCGGGATGGTGTCCAGCACTCGGAGGAACTGGCCGTCGAACCCACTGTCCTGGAAGGCCAGTGCGGCAAGCGTGGGCTCGCCGGGGCCTTCATCTCCGTCCGCGGCCCGGGTTGTGGCAGTCGATGCAGTGTTCGTGGCCATGTCCACACCTCGTCATCACTGGTGGTCATCCCTGGTCGGATCGCCGCTCCCATCATCGCGCACCCGGTGCACGTCACGTGCGTGAATCCGACGTGATGCGGTGGCCGCCGGCGATGCCACCGGGAGACCGACGATGCCGCCAGCGATGCCACCGGGTCACCGACGATGCCGCCGGGTCACCGACGCCGGACGGTGATCCGCCCTCCTCTGTGGGGTGCGAACGCGACGCCGCGGGAGTGCCACTTCTCGTCCCGCTCGGTGGTCGGGACGATCTCATACATGCTCAGCAGGGTGCGCAGCACGACGTCCATCTCCATCGTCGCGAACGCCGCGCCGATGCATCGCCGGGTCCCGCCGCCGAAGGGCAGCCACGCCGGCGGTGGCGTGGTGTCGAGGAAGCGGGTCGGGTCGAAGCGCTCGGGGTCGGTGAAGTGCACGCTGTCGTCGTGCAGCAGCGAGATCGCGACCATCACGTTGTACCCGCGCGGGATGCGCCACGGTCCCAGGTCGAGGTGCGGCGCCTGCACGTTGCGTCCGGCGAGGTCGATGACCGGCCGGCTGCGCTGCACCTCCAGGATCGTCGCGTGCCTGTAGTCGGTCCCCCCGGCGTCGACCTCGGCGACCAGCTCGGCCAGCACCGCGGGGTTCCGGCTGAGCCGTTCCAGCGCCCAGGCGAGCGTCGTCGCGGTGGTCTCGTGTCCTGCCACGAGCAGTGCGGTGAGCTCGTCGCGGATCTCCTCGTCCGTCATGGACGAGCCGTCGTCGTAGGTACTCTGCAGCATCATCGCCAGGATGTCGTCGCGCTCGTCGAGTCGGTCGTCGCGGCGACCCCGGGCGATGAGCGCGGTGATCGCGTCGTCGTACACCTTCTTGTAGCGGGCGAACCGACCGCGCGGGCCCAACGACCCCACCCCCACAGCGCCCACGCGCACCGGCAGTTCCGGGGTGATGACCGCCGCCGAGCCGGCCTCCACCATGGGCGGGATGACGCGGCGCAGCGTGACGAGCTCATCGTCCCGGGCGCCGAACACCGTCCGGATGATGATGTCCAGCGTGATGCGGGTCATCGATGGCATGGAGGCGAACGGCCGGCCCACGACCCACGAGTCGAGTTCGCGCCGGGTCTCCTCCTCCACGACCGCCTCGTAGCCCGTGATGCGCCTGCCGTGCAGAGGCGGGGTGAGCAGCTTGCGGCGCCGACGGTGGTCGGTGCCCTCGAGCGCGAACATCGACTGCTCCCCCAGGACCCGGCCCAGATTGGGGTCGACGTTGGTCAGCGACTGCTGCGGGGCGGTGAACAGCTCTCTGGCCAGGGCGGGGTCGGAGATGATCACCGCGCGCCCGTAGATGGGCAGGTGCACGGTGACGGCGTCGCCGTATCTCGCCTGCAGGCGCTGGAGCACTCTGCGCCGGGCGAGGCCGAAGCCCACGCCCTGGATCGACCTGGGCAACGGGGGCCCGGGCGGGAGCAGGGGTGCGCGGTCGTCGCCGGTTGGGTTTCTCCCGGACGCGGAGGGAACCGTCCTGTCCGTCACGCTGTCCATGGGATCGCATCCTCGGCCTCGGGTGAAGTGCGGGGCGCCGTTCAGCCTACGTGCCGGAAATGCGGTGGTGGCCGCAGTTGGTGCGACGACGACGAGGCCTTCCCATGCCGCCCGGCACCGCGCCCAATCCGCCGCGGCCCCGGCGTCGAATCCCGGGCATGCACTCCGCTTCGCAGTCCCCTCGCCCCGCCGATTTTCACGTCTCGGCGGACGGTGCGGACGTGGCGGGGCTCTTCGCCGACTCCCGGGACGCCGACGCCGGGCACGACTCGCCTGAACCTGCCGAGTTCGAGCGAGGGGACTTCCTCGGCGCCATGCGCGCATCCTGGGACGACTGGATGCCCGTCGCCACCACGGGCTGGGGCGCGGTGGTGCTCATCGCCCCGCTGCTCGCGGTGCATGCCCTCGTCTGGGCATTCGGCGGGCGCCGGCCCCGGTAGGTGCTCAGCCTCCGCCAAGTGCTCAGCCTCGAACAGGTGCCCCGCCTCCGCTAGGTCCTCAGCCTCGCTCCCACCCGCCACAGGATGGTGCGCTCCTTCGAGCGAGCCGCGTGCAGCGGGTCTGCACTGTCTGCGGCGCGGGAATGGCGTGGCGTGGTCTCGCTGGTCCCGACCACGGTCAGCCCGGCCGCGTCGATACGTCCGAGCAGGTCCTCGCGGGTGCGCAGCCCCAGGTGTTCGGCGAGATCGGACAGAATCAGCCATCCTTCGCCCTGCGGCGTGAGGTGATGGGCGAGCCCGCTGAGGAAGCGATGGAGCACGTCGGAGTCCGGGTCATAGATCCCCTGCTCCAGGGCCGAGGTCGGGCGGCCGGGTATCCACGGCGGATTGCACACCACCACATCGGCCCGCCCGGAGTCGCCCGCCTCGCCGTCGTCGTCATAGGGCCACAGGTCGGCCTGCACCACCGCAACGCGGTCCGCCAACCCCAGCCGATCCACGTTGTCCCGGGCGCACTGCACGGCGCGGGAACTGATGTCGGTCGCGACCACCTCCCGGGCGCCACGCCGGGCCAGCACCGCGGCGAGCACCCCTGTCCCGGTGCCGATGTCCCACACGACGGGATGGTCGATGCCCCGCGGCCAGGGGGCATCGGCGACCAGGTCGATGTACTCGTCGCGGGTGGGGGCGAAGACGCCGTGGGCGGGATGGATGCGAGCCCCCAGGGCGCTGACCTCGATGCCCTTGCGGTGCCACTCGTAGGCGCTGATCACGCCGAGGAGCTCGGGCAGCGACACGAGAGTCTCCTCGCCGATAGACACGCTCGACTCGTCGGTGGGTTGGTCGACCGGCTGCCCGTAAGCGTGCCCGCAGGCCTCGCGCGCGTCGGGCGCTCGGCGCAGGCTGATCGAGTAATCGGGCTGCAGGGGGATCAGGATCTTGCCCAGGATCGTTGCCCGCTGCGCTCGCGCTTTCCGGTTGGCGAGGAAGACTTCCCCGGGTTCGGAGCTCTGCGTTGACCGGGACGCCCTCTTCTCGAGGCGCCGGTCGAGGGCGCGCATGAGCTGCCGAGCGTTCTGGAAGTCCCCCCGCCACAGTAGGCTTGAGCCTCTCTGGGCGATTCGGAGAGCCTTGTCTGCGGAGATGTCGTCGGTGATCACGACGATTCCAGTCGGGACAGGTGCGGCGTTCTCGGAGCGCCACCCGGCGGTGCGGTCGACACCGCTCTCCCGCCAGCTGACGGTGTTCACGGGCGGTCCGAGTGCGGCACAAGAGAAGACACGTGAATCCTTCAGACGGTCGCGCGCTCGACCCGAGGATGAGGAATGACCGCGCGAGAGCAAGTGACCCGTGATCCGGGCCGAGTCCAGTGTCTCAGCTCTGCCCCCGGACGGTCACGGGCAGTCGATCTTTATCGGTAGACCTCACGCCGATGCGCAACATCAACGACGAGGACTGTTACCCGTTGATCCTCGATCGAGCAAATGATCCGGTAGTCGCCCACGCGGTACCGCCAGAGGTGTTGGTCGCCACGAAGTGCCTTACCGAGGTACCTGGGGTCTTCGCACCCATGTATTCGCTCCTCGAGGAATGCCCTGATTCTCTGCTGCGCAGTCTTGTCCTGACGACCGAGCTTGCTGATGACCTTCTGGACGTGCGGCGTGACCTCGACCAGATACGCCACCTCAGGACCAGTCCACCTGGTCCAACGGGATCGCGGAATCGTCTGACTGCCTGAATTCCTCCAGACGGTGCCGGGCCAAGTACCAGTCCTCCATCTTGTCGAGTCCGCTGCGGATGAACTCGCTCGCGTAGAACGACTTGGACCTGCCGGTGATTCGAGCCAGATGGTCCAGACGGGCGATGGTCTCGTCGTCCAACTTGGTGTTCAGCTGTTTGGCCGTCATGACACCCCTTCCGCCGCTATACGAGTATAGACCCAGTGACCACCCTGAGACCGTGACCATCCGGCCGGTCGATGTCGAGAGCGTCATTGACGACAAGCGTGGGGGCGAGCCACTGCGAGGCGCAGCGTCGATCTGGCAGCCTCCAGGCAACTAGATTCCTGCCGGAAACCCCTCCCCTTCTCACGTTATAGCTGGTAGGGGGCCTTGCGGCAAGACCCCGGTGGGGGCGCACACTGTCGCCATGTCCCCCGAGGCACCCGGCATCTTCGCCCTCCCCGATCACCTCGCCCACAAGGCTGACCCGGCGCACATCGCCGCCGACGAACGCCACCTCGCCACCGTCTCCCACGCCCTCGACCAGAAGGTCGCCTCCCTGTCCGCCCGTCTGGACGCCCGCCGCCGCGACCCCGCAGGCCGCGGCGCGCAGACCATCGAGCGCGACGCCGACATCCGCCGCCTCGTCGCCGAGCTCGCCACGCTGCGCCGCTTCGGGCTGGACATGTGCATCGGCCACTACGCCACCGCCGCCGCCTCCCGCGCCCCTCAATTCGACTCCAGCCCCACAGCACCCGCGACCGCGCCGGTGTACGTGGGCCGCATCGGCCTCACCGATGCGGCCGGCACTCCCCTCCTCGTGGATTGGCGCACCCCGGCCGCCGAGCCGTTCTTCGCCGCGACGCTCGCCGATCCGAGGGGCGTGACGTATCGCCGTCGGTACCGGTGGTCGGGCGGGCGCATCGTGGACTACTGGGATGAGGTCTTTGGCGACGACGACGAGGTCTTCGCTCACGTCAGCCCCGACGACCTCTCGGCGTTCATCTCGAGCTTGTCCGAGGCGCGAACCGGCCGAATGCGGGATGTGCTCACCACGATCCAGGCCGATCAGGACGCCATCATCCGCGCGGACTCCCGGGGAGCCCTCATCGTGGACGGCGGACCCGGCACCGGCAAGACCGTCGTGGCCCTGCACCGGGCGGCATACCTGCTCCACGAACAGTCGCGTACCGGGCTGCGGCGCGGCAACCTGCTCCTCGTCGGGCCGCACCGGCCGTATCTGGACTACGTGGCGGATGTACTCCCCTCCCTCGGTGAGCACAGCGTGCAGACGGCGACCGTGGCCGATCTCGGCGTCGCCGCGCTCGGCGGGACGATCGCGGCACCGCCCGGCGGACTGCCCGACGAACCCGATCCCGAGGTCGCCCGACTGAAGTCAGAGCTCCGCATGGTCGAGACGATCGAGGCCGCGGTGCGCTTCTACGAGCAGCCGCCCGAGCAGTCGATGGTGATGCAGACCGAGTGGCTGGACCTGCGCCTGACGCCGGCCGACTGGGCCGAGGCATTCGCCTCCGTGGAGGACGGCACACCACACAACGAAGCTCACCCGCAGATCCGCGAAACGCTCGCCGAGATCCTCGTTGACCGGGCCCTCCATAACAGTGCAGGCGGTGGCGTGCCGGCGGACATCCTCCGCGCAGAGCTCGCAGCACACCCGGACCTGCACCGTGCCCTGTACCGGGCATGGCCGATGATCAACGCCACCGATCTTGTCGGGGACCTGTGGACCGTCCCGGCGTACCTGCGCCTGTGCGCACCGTGGCTGACCACCGAGCAGCTGCAACTCCTTCAGCGACCCGCGGCCGACTCATGGACGACCGCGGACCTGCCGCTCCTGGACGCGGCCCACCACCGGCTGGGTGATGCCGACCGGAAGCGCAGAACGCAGCGTCACCGGGCCGAGCGATCCGCAGAACTCGCAAGGCGCCAGCGGGTGAGCGACGACCTCATCGCCGCCGATGACGATCCCGAGGGGGTCTCCCCCATGCTCCGCCACGCCGATCTGCAGGAGGCACTGCTCGATTCCCCGGCGGACGAAGAACCGGCCATCGGCCCGGCCCGCCTGGCGGGCCCGTTCAGCCACATCATCGTCGACGAAGCGCAGGAACTCACCGACTCGGAGTGGGCGATGATCCTGCGCCGCTGCCCGTCGGGCAGCCTCACGGTGGTTGGCGACCGCGCGCAGTCCCGTCGCGACTTCGACGAGTCCTGGCCCGAGCGACTCGAGCGCATCGGCCTCTCCCCTGCCCGCATCACGTCCGTGCATCTGAGCATCAACTACCGCACGCCCGCCGAGATCATGGAGGCCGCCGCTCCGGTGATCCGGTCGGTGCGGCCCGACGCCAACGTGCCCGAGTCGGTCCGCCGCAGCGGGGCACCCGTCCGGTACGGCCAAGTCGAGGATCTTCACGGCGTGGTCGACGAGTGGCTCGCCACCCACTCCGAGGGCATGGTCGGCATCATCTGCACGACCGGCGCTGCCGGCCCCGACTTCAACGGTTCCGACCGCGTCCGCTCGCTGACCCCCGCGCAGGCCAAGGGCCTCGAGTTCGACCTGGTGGTTCTGGTCGACCCGGAGACGTTCGGTTCGGGCGTCATCGGTGCAGTTGACCGCTATGTGGCGATGACGCGGGCGACGCAACAGTTGGTCGTCCTCAGGTCGTAGATTCCCGCCGGGCGCGCAGCGTCACAACGCCGACGCCTGCCTCAGGCCCACGTCCGCAATAGGTCGCTTGAGCAACTGCTCGGGGAAAATGTCGATGTCCTCGCGACCGAAGAGCGTACGAACCTCCTCCAACAAGCCGGAGGCTCGCATGAGGAGGTTGCCGTCGGCCGGGTCCATATCCACCAGGATGTCCACGTCGCTTCCGCCATTCGCAGTACCGCGGGCGAGTGATCCGAACAGCATCGGATTCGTCGCAGCGTACTTGGCAAGGAGGGCTCGGAACTCGTCTCGACGCGCCTCGATGAGCTCACGCAAGGCGAGCGATTCGGGAGTCGGGGCGGCGCTCGTCATAGCCTCAGGATATCGGCTGCACAGACTGACGGAAGGCCTATTCGGTCTACCGCCTGTGCCGCCGTCGCCGGTATAGCGCCAGGCCGCTGACCAGGGGTGCCCTGGAAGCACCGTTCAGGGCACCCCTGCTCAGAGGCGATTTTCAGCTTTCCGGGATAGCACGCGCGCCGCAGTCGCCTCTTACCTGAGTTCCACAACTTTTAGTGACCCGCGTTGATGGCGTCGATGAGGCCGCGGGCGTCCTCGTTGATGGTCGGCTCGACGACCATCTCGTGGTCGCCTATGGCGACCACGATCGTGCGCAGGGGTTCGAGGGTGCCGATGATCTTCTTGATCGATACGCCGGTGATGTTCTGCAGGTATCGGGCTACCGCCAGGGCGGCGAACACCACGGTCAAGTGCGCCTCGATGGAATCCCTGGTCCGGTGGAAAATCGGTCTTGCCTTGAGGTCGGACTTGGCCATCCGAAACGATTGCTCGACCTTCCACAGGTCGTGGTACGCAGCTACGATCGCCTGCCCATCCATGATCGTCGGGTCGATATTGGTGACGTACCCCTTGTAGCCCGCGGACTGGCGGGCCCGCTCGATCGAGGCCTCGTCCAAGGTGACGTTTTGGCCGGTTACCTTGACGAACCGTTGTTTTTTCAAAGGTTCGGCTCGGTCGGCCACCCGCTGGGCACGGTCGATCTGGGCGTTGAGCGTGCGACGGTCCCGCTGGGCACGCTCCCACTTGTAATGCCAGACCACTCTGCGGTCGCGCCGGTCGCGGCCTTGCCCCATCGGGCGGGTCAGCTCAACGGTCTCGCCGTCGTTGATGGCGTTGCCGCGGCGACCGAAGTGCTCCTCGAGCTCCTTCGGCGCTTTGGATGGCAACTAGGCGTACTTGGTACGCCTGGTCCGGTGATCCGGTACCGCGGTTCTGGCGACCCGGTACCGGCCCGTGGGTGAGGCGGGCCGGAACCGTGGCCGTGTCGGTTACTCCCAGTAGCCGGTAGTCGCGCGGGCTTGGTCGTCGCGTTGGCGG